>NZ_JBSICD010000089.1:0-277 GCF_058246155.1 Providencia sp. UF-183
AGCGGATAGAGAAAACGCAGCTAGTCGGCGAGTTAGGTAAGCAGATTACAGATATTGCGGTGACGGATGCGACCATAGACGCGACCAAAAAAGTGAATGAAAAACAACCTAACCTAACAGGCCAAGCGCGTGAAGAGGCGATTCAGACTGAAATCAATAAATCCGGTTGGGGCGTGGGTGGTGATAATCGCCGCATTGTGGAGTCGGGCACAGCCTTAATCCAAGGATTGGTGAATGGGGATGTAAATAAAGCGGTGGCGAATGCGAGTGCGCCGTA
>NZ_JBSICD010000090.1:0-277 GCF_058246155.1 Providencia sp. UF-183
GTGTTGGCGGTGCCGTAGAAGGTGCAGGTGCCGATGCCGTGATAAGAGGCCGCCTCGGCCTCCAGCAGCGCCAAACGGTCGGCCTTGCCCTCGGCGTACAGCTGGCGCACGCGCACTTTTTCCTTGTTCGGCAGGCCGCTGCTCATCGGGCCGGCCGGCACGAACAGCGCGGGCAGGTGGCCGAAGGAGAGGGCGGCCATCACCAGCCCCGGCACGATCTTGTCGCAGATGCCGAGGAACAGCGCGCCGTCGAACATATTGTGCGACAGGCCAACGG
>NZ_JBSICD010000091.1:0-275 GCF_058246155.1 Providencia sp. UF-183
CCCACAAGCGCACCAACCCGATCACTCGCGCCAACCTGCGGCTGCTGGGGCGCAGCTATTGGTGGGTGGTGAGCATCGGCGCGATCTTCACGCTGGCGCGCTTCAGTGAAGCGTTCCTGGTGTTGAAGGCGCAGCAGGGCGGCACGCCGCTGGCGCTGATCCCGCTGGTGATGGTCGCCATGAATCTGGTCTACGCCTGCTCGGCCTATCCGTTCGGAAAACTGTCCGACCGCATGAGCCATGAAGGATTGCTGAAAGCCGGGTTGCTGGTGCTG
>NZ_JBSICD010000092.1:0-274 GCF_058246155.1 Providencia sp. UF-183
CCTTTTGCCTACAATATTATTACTTTTTTATACCTTTTTAAATTATATAATAATTATTTATCTTAAAATAATAAGGCTTTTTATTTACAAAATAAAGTTTTTATATTATTATTAATTTATTATTATATTAAAAGCAATTACGATTAATAAATGATTAAGATTTTTAAGTTTTAACTTATAATTTATGCTATACCTTTAAGGTATTAATGTTAATTTATCTTATTAATGTAAACAAATAAAACTTTTTCTTATTTATAAAGCATTAATCTTTACT
>NZ_JBSICD010000010.1:0-139435 GCF_058246155.1 Providencia sp. UF-183
TTAAAGAGCGTTGCAGCATTTCGTATTGAAATTTGACCTTCTGGGTCGTTGCTGCGAGGTGACGTATAATACGTTTTTCTTTTAGAAAGTCAAGTGTTTATTTTCAACTTTTTCTTTCTTCACACCGTGTTATCACTTACTTTTTCAAGTTTGGCTTAAGGCTTTCTTTTTCTAACCTCACCACCGAAGCGGTTTGCCGTGACAACGGATGCGCATTATAGGGAGACGAAAAAATCTCGCAAGTGTTTTTTTGCATTTTTATTTTGTTCGCGTTTTTTTTAGCCAAAAATGGAGTTCTAAGCTAAATCGCACCCAGTAATTGACTATTTCAGCAGCAATTTGCCCTTTACTCACGTAATATAGGCATCCAAGAAATAAGATTTGAGATGAATTATGGAATTAAGTAAGCAACAAACGGCTTCGCAAAAAAATCGTTCTTATATTATTGCAGAAAATCTGGGCCAACAGATTTTAACAAGCGCCTATTTGCCTGATTCCATTTTACCCAGTGAATTAGAGTTATCAGAAAAGTTCCAAGCCAGCCGAACGGCAATAAGAGAAGCCATTAAAATATTAGCCGCTAAAGGCATGGTATTAGCACGCCCTAAAATAGGCACTCGTGTTATGCCCTCATCAAATTGGAATTTTTTAGATCAAGATTTATTAACGTGGTGGGCCAATAGTGAAGAACAATCCGTTGTGATTAAACATTTCAAAATTGTTCGCCTCGCCATTGAGCCGCAAGCTTGTTATCTTGCAGCCATACATGCAACACCCGAACAAAAACAATCTTTACAGATTTTAACGAATGAAATGCTGTTACTCGCAAAAGAGTTTGATAGAGAACGTTGGGTAAAGGTGGATTACTATTTTCATTTAACCATTTATAAAGCCTGTGCAAACCCGTTTTTAATTTCTTTCGCTAATTTATTTCGTTCTATTTACCAGCGCTACTTTGATGTTATTACTGACAATGAAGTTATAGAAGTTGATATCCACCAGCAATTAGCGGATGCCATTATCCAAGGTCACAGTACCAAAGCTCTCGATTTTTGCTATAAACTATTAACAGTAAACGAAAAATAACCTAACAAGATAACTTCCCCTTGGCGCTTTAACTTTTTAGATAGGTAACCGATGTTCAAGACAGCCAAAAATATGTCAGGCCTTCCATGGATTGCGGCAATGGCCTTTTTCATGCAGGCGCTCGATGCCACTATTTTGAATACGGCTTTACCTGATATTGCAAAAAGCCTGCATCATTCTCCCCTTGCAATGCAATCAGCCGTTGTTAGTTATACTTTGACGGTTGCACTATTGATCCCAATAAGTGGATGGTTTGCTGATCGGTTTGGTACTCGCCGTATCTTTATTTTAGCCGTTTCATTATTTTCTTTCGGTTCTTTGCTTTGCGCCCTTTCCCCATCACTGAATTTTTTAGTGACATCTCGGGTTATTCAAGGGATTGGTGGGGCAATGATGATGCCTGTTGCTCGATTAGCATTAATCAGAGCTTATCCACGTAGTGAGTTATTGCCAATATTAAACTTTGTGACCATCCCTGGATTAGTCGGGCCAATATTAGGCCCTCTGTTAGGTGGTATATTGGTTACTTATGCCACATGGCATTGGATATTTATTATTAATATTCCTATTGGTATTTTGGGTATTTTTTATGCGTTAAAGCATATGCCTGATTTTAAGATGCCAAAACGTAAATTTGATACGCTCGGCTTTTTACTATTTGGTTTTGGTTTAGTCATGCTTTCCGTTAGCTTAGATTTGTTTGGCGATAAAGCATTACCAACATCTATTCCTGCTGCAATTGTTGTTGGCGGTTTTCTTTTCTTATTATTGTACGTATTTCATGCAAGACGTATTAAGCATGCCATCATCCCATTAAATTTATTTAAAACTCGTACGTTTTCAATTGGCATCAGTGGCAATATTGCAACACGTTTAGGGACGGGCAGTATTCCATTTTTAATGCCATTAATGCTGCAAGTTGGATTTGGCTATGAAGCGGTTGTCGCGGGGATGATGATGGCGCCATTGGCGATTGGCTCAATAACAGCAAAATCAGGTGTAACAAAAATCCTCACTAAGTATGGCTACCGTAATACGTTATTTGTGATCACGGTAATTATTGGGTTAATGATTGCCCAATTCTCATTACAATCCCCGAATATGTCGATTTATCTGTTGGTTGTACCGCTATTCATTTTAGGAATGGTGATGTCAGTACAATTTACTGCGATGAATACGATTTGCTTGGCAGATTTAACCGACAATAATGCCAGTGCCGGAAATAGCATGTTAGCCGTAACCCAACAGCTATCGATTAGCTTTGGTATTGCCGTAAGTGCAGCGATATTAAGTTTCTATGATGGACAGCCCAATAGTAATACCGTGGATAATTTCCACTATACCTTTATTACTATTGGTGTGATTACACTAGTTTCTGCTTTTGTCTTCTTATTATTAAGTAAAACAGATGGTGATAACTTAATAAAAGGAAAAACAAAAAAAACTAAGAACTCACCTTCTTAACAGACTGGCGCTCTTTAAGCTCAGGGGTAAGCACTAACACGCCAGTCTCTGCCTCTGGGTTATCCATTCGATAAATCAGTTGGCTAACTGCTTGCTGCCCTAACTCATCTTTTGGTTGATGAATGGTTGTTAAGGGTGGGATCATATAAGAAGAAAGATCGATATCATCGTAACCGACAATCGAAATATCATCGGGAACTTTCATCCCTTTTTGGAATATTGCCTGATAAGCCCCAACTGCCATCGCATCATTACCCGCGAAAATGGCTTGAGGCGGGACGGGTAACTCAAGCAATGCATTCATTGACTCAAAACCACCAGCAAATTCAAAATCACTGAAAATCAAATACTCTTCATTAATTTTAATACCCGCATCATTCATGGCTTGAATAAATCCTTGATGACGGGCTCTTGCAGGTGATTTATCTTGCGGCCCAGCAATGCAAGCAATGCGAGTGAACCCAGCATCAATTAAATAGCGAGTCGCAATTTCGCCGCCTAAAAATGAGTTATCTTGAATAACATCGCCGCCAGATTCAAATGGCGACCAGTCCATCATCACCGTCGGTACAGCAGGATAGCGAGCCAATACTTCTTTTGAGGGCCCTTGGACTTCAGTACACATGATCAATAGCCCATCAACCCGCTTTTGTAACAAGGTTTCTAAGCTATGATTCATCCGTTGAAGATCGCCCTCAGTGTTGCACAAAATCAAACTATAACCGCGCTCGTAGCAACTCCGTTCTACGCCTCGCACCACTTCCGCATAAAATGGGTTGTTACTGGTTGTCAGTAACATTCCAATGGTATTCGTGCGATTCATTTTTAAGCTTCTCGCCAATGCCGAAGGGGCGTAATTTAGCTCTTCAATAGCATTTTTAACACGCAGAGTAATACTCTCGCTGACGTAGCGATTTTGATTAATAACGTGAGAGACGGTGGATGTCGACACACCCGCAAGGCGAGCCACATCTTTCATTGTTGCCACAAGTTAATCCTATTGAGCTAAAAATTGGTCAATTTCTTTACGCCATGGAACCGAAGGTTGAGCACCTGGGCGAGTAACCGCTATCGCCGCCGCTGCATGGGCAAAAATAATCGCGTCTTCGTCAGACTTACCTTCCAGTAAAGCGGTAACGTACGCCCCATTGAATGTATCACCTGCCGCAATAGTATCCACTGCTTTTACGCGAAACCCAGCAATTATTTTACCTTGTGCACCTTTTTCACTGTACCAAACCCCACGAGCACCCAAGGTAATCATCACTTTGCTGATCCCTTTTTGATGTAATGCTTCTGCCGCCGCTTGGGCGCCTTGGTCATCATTAACGGCAATACCCGTTAGATGCTCCGCTTCGGTTTCATTCGGCGTGATAATATCCACCAGCGTTAATAATGAGTCTGGTAATGATTGTGCTGGAGCTGGATTTAAAATGACTTGAGTATTGTTTTTCTTCGCAATTTCAGCGGCCATCTGAACAGTTTCAATCGGTGATTCAAGCTGCATTAAGACGGCATCCGCTTCAATAATTTTTTGCTGATATTGAGTGAGTCTCTGCGTTGTTAGTTGCGCATTGGCACCCGCATTGATACCAATAATGTTTTCGCCTTGTTGATTCACATAAATCAGTGCCACACCCGTCGTTTCATCTTTAATCGCATCAATACATTCTGTTTTGATATTATCGAGATGAAGCTGTTTTTTAATACTTGCACCAATATCATCATCACCTACACAAGCTATAAATGTTATGTCAGCGCCACTACGGCCTGCCGCCACAGCTTGGTTTGCACCTTTTCCACCAAAGGCAACTTGATAGCTGTCACCACGAACGGTTTCACCCGGTTGTGGAAATTGCTTAACATTCAAAATATGATCAGCATTAATACTACCCAGTACCACCAGCTTTGCTGTACCCATAACATTTATATCCTTTTTATTGTGACTGCTTAACCACAAACCCATAAACCGCCGCAAAGCTGCTGCGGCGGTTATTTTATCTTATTGTTTTACCACTAATTCCAATTCAACAGGAACGGTAGCATCAACTTTTTCACCTTTTAAGACTTTATCGGCAATTTGTACACCAACAATACCAATTTGATCAGGGCGCTGTGCGATTGTTGCACCTAATTTCCCGCCCTCTACCGCTTTAATGCCATCATTAGTGCCATCGAAACCGACCACTAAAACATCAGTACGACCGGCTGTTTGTAGTGCTCTTAATGCACCTAGCGCCATTTCGTCATTTTGTGCGAAGACCGCTTGAACCGTTGGGTGCGCAGTTAGCAGGTTTTGCATAACGTTAAGGCCTTTTGTTCTATCAAAGTCAGCAGGCTGGCTCGCCAGTAAATTAAATTTGTGCTCTTTAGCACCTGTATTAAAGCCCTCACCACGCTCACGTGCTGCTGAAGTACCTGAAATACCTTCTAATTGGATAACTTTGGCTTCATTACCTGTTTTTTGTGCAATATAATCGGCCGCCATTTTACCGCCCATACGGTTATCCGAAGCAACGTGGCTGACGACTTCACCTTTATTAGCGGCTCTGTCTAAGGTAATAACAGGAATTTTTGCTTTGTTTGCCATTAGGATAGAGTTACCCACCGCATCAGAGTCTGTTGGGTTGATTAACATCAGTTTTGTTCCACGAACCGTTAAGTCCTGCACGTTTGCCAATTCTTTTGCTGGGTTATCTTGTGAGTCTAGAACGATCAATTCATAGCCCAGTCTGTCTGCCTCTTTTTGTGCGCTATCTTTCATCGTCACAAAGAAAGGGTTGTTTAATGTTGAAATCACTAACGCAATGCTGTCTTTTGCCATCGCATTGACGCTAACGGTTGCACTCAGTGCAACAGCTGATAACAATGTCGCTAATTTATTCAGTTTCATAATCGTTTCCTGTAGGGTTATTTTTTATTATCAACAAGTACCGCAAGTAAGATGACGACCGCTTTGACAATCATCTGATAGTTCGACGAAATACCTAATAAGTTTAAGCCATTGTTTAAGAAACCAAGGATCAGAGCACCAATCAACGTACCGACAATACGCCCTTTCCCGCCTGCAAGGCTTGTGCCACCCAGTACAACAGCGGCGATAGCATCTAGCTCATACCCATTACCTGCCATAGGTTGCGCCGATGACAAACGTGCAACTTCAATCACACTGGCCAGTGCCGCCAGCAAACCACATAAGGCATACACAATAATTTTGATGCGATCGACGTTAATGCCTGATAAACGAGTTGCCGCTTCATTGCCCCCTAACGCGTAGATATAACGGCCTAATCGAGTGTGGTGCAACATGTACCATGCCGCCGCAAAAACAATGATCATTAACCAAACCGGGGTAGGAATACCTAATGGGCGACCAATACCAAACCAGCCAAATAAATCAGCATTATCACTAAAGCCCGTGTTTATCGGGCTACCATCGGTATACACACGAGTCACCCCGCGCAATAAAAGCATCATCACCAATGTTGCGATAAAGGCTTGGACTTTCCCTTTCGCGACGATAACCCCAGTACATGCGCCAATTGCGGCTCCCAGTGCTAATGCCCCTGCAACAGCAACCAAGGCGTTGACTTCCGCCCCAACCATCGATGCAGCAACCGCGCCCGTCAATGCAAGTAATGAGCCTACCGACAGATCAATCCCTGACGTTAAGATAACCAACGTCATACCTACCGCCATGATGGCGTTTACCGACGTTTGCTGCAAAATATTGAATAGGTTATTCACCGTAAAAAAATTAGGGCTTAATGTTGATACGATGGCAATTAAGACTAATAGTGCAATTAATGATTTTTGCTCCATCAGCCAAGCTTTGCTGAACCAGCGTTTTGATGATGCAGTTGTTGAACTCATACTGATAACTCCTGAACTGAGCCGTAATTTTTACCCACTGCGGCAGCCATTAAGGCTTCCTGAGTCGCGTCTTTGGCGGTAAATTCGCCGCTGATATGACCTTCGTGCATCACCAAAATGCGGTCACTCATTCCAATCACTTCAGGCATTTCTGAAGAGACTAAAATGATGCTCAGCCCTTCTTTCTTAAACTGGTTAATTAGCTGATAAATTTCTTTTTTTGCCCCAACATCGACACCACGCGTTGGCTCATCAAGGATCAACACTTTGGGTCTGGTCATTAACCCTCGTGCGATAGCCACTTTTTGTTGATTTCCGCCAGAAAGGTTACCAATAATTTGGTTCATCGATGGAGTTTTGATATTGAAAAGGCGAATAAAGTCGCTGACCGTTTGTTGCTCTTCGCCGTGTTTAAGTGAGCCACCCGCACGGCTGAAATAACGCAAAGCCGTCAACGACATGTTTTCTTTAACTGACATGCCTAATACTAATCCATCACGTTTACGGTCTTCTGAAATATACACAATGCCGCTATTTAGGCCTTCTTGCGGGGTTTTCAGATTGACAGATTTGCCTTCCAGCTTAATTGTGCCTGATTTCTTAGTCGCTGCGCCGTAGATGATTTTCATCAATTCAGTTCGACCTGCGCCCATTAACCCTGAAACCCCTAAAATTTCACCGCTTTTCAACGTGAAACTGGCATTGCTTACACCGGGGCCTGAAACATTTTCAAGCTGTAAACGGGTATCACCCGCTTGAACATCAATGCGTGGATATTGGTCTTCAAGCTTTCTTCCCACCATCATTTCAATCAGTTTTTCTTCTTCTAATTCGCTAACGGGTTTTTCGCCAATAAACTGGCCATCACGAAACACGGTGACATCGTCGCAAATTTCAAAGATTTCTTTTAACCGGTGAGAGATATAAACAATACCGCAGCCTTGTGCTTTTAAGTCTTCGATAACGCGGAATAATGATTCCGTTTCTGTATCAGTAAGCGCATCCGTTGGTTCGTCCATGATGATCACTTGGGATTGAAAGCTGAGGACTTTAGCAATTTCCACCATTTGCTGTTCCCCAATCGAAAGTTCAGCAATGGTTTGATGGCTGTCATAATCAAGGTTGAGGCGTTTGAGCAGTTTGTCTGACTCACTGAACATTTTTTTCCAGTCAATTTTGCCAAACGCACTAACAAACTCACGCCCAAGGAAAATATTTTCTGCAATCGTCAGCTCAGGGATCAGGTTTAATTCTTGGTGAATAATACCAATACCCGCTTCTTGGGAGCTTTTTGGCCCATTAAACGCCACTTCTTTACCCAGAAAACGAATTTTACCTGCATCTTTTTGATAGATACCGGTGAGCACTTTCATCATGGTTGATTTGCCAGCCCCATTTTCCCCCACCAGCGCCATGACTTTTCCGGGGTAGACATTTAATGTCGCACCGCTGAGCGCTTTCACGCCCGGAAATGATTTATCGATACCGATAAGTTCTAATAAAGGTTGCATAGTCACCTCAGAAAGTCACACCAGAACATAGGATTACATTCGCAAATGGCGAGCATTCCCCTGTTCTAATGACTGCTTTGCTGTCATGAGTTAGCTGTTTAAAACGTTCATGACTGCAATAGATGATTTCGATTTGATTGCCTTGTTCAGTTTGTAGGTTATTCAAATGCGTTAAAATAGCCGTTTCCATGGTGGGATTCATTGCACTAATTTCTTCTGCAATAATCGCTTTTTCGACCTGCATTTCTTGCGTAACCACTCGCAAAACAGCCATGAAATCAGGTAACCCTTGCGTTATCGCTAAATCAATCCGCTCAGGCCCCGCTGAAATGGGTAAGCCTGCATCCGCCAGTGTGATTTGGTCGGTATGACCTAACTTTGCAATCACTGAAGTAATATTGGCATTAAGCAGAACACCTTTTTTCATTTTTTCACCGCCATTTCTGATAAGCGAAACGTTTCGCTTATACAATCATAGTTTAGATAAGTCACAACTCAATATTGATAGTCGATATTTGTGATCATCATCGAAACGTTTCGTTAGTGTGGGATAAGCTTAAAAACAATAACTTATTGAATCACTTATAGCTGAATCGTTTTTTCTTGTTTTTTGGGGTACATCAAAGAAAAATGGAAAAAATGGCCGCAGTATGTAATAAAAGGAATTGATAGCCTTTATCAAGAACTCTCCAATAGAAAGGAACTGTTATGCAACTTGCTGAGCGTATCGCCCAACTGAGTAATTACCTGGAAAGCGGTTTGTATGAACGCCAACAGGCAATACGCTTGTGTTTATTAGCCACACTCAGTGGTGAAAGTGTCTTTCTATTAGGCCCTCCAGGTATTGCGAAAAGCTTAATCGCGCGGAGAATGAAATATGCTTTTCGTCATGCCCATGCATTTGAATACTTAATGACGCGCTTTTCGACGCCTGAAGAAATTTTTGGCCCTTTATCCATTCAAGCCTTAAAAGATGAAGGGCGCTATGAACGCTTAACGAAAGGTTATTTGCCTGATGCTGAAGTGGTTTTTTTAGATGAAATCTGGAAAGCAGGCCCCGCGATTCTCAATACGCTATTAACGGCTATTAATGAACGCAAATTCCGTAATGGCGATGAAGAAAAAGCCATTCCCATGCGTTTGCTTGTCACGGCTTCAAACGAATTACCTGATGCTGATAATAGTTTAGAAGCCCTTTTTGACCGTATGTTGGTGCGTATTTGGCTTGATAAAGTACAGGAAAAACAAAACTTCCGTGCATTATTGACGGGAAAATCGTCGTTAGAAGGATCCCAAGTCCCTGAGCATTTAAAAATCAGTGATGAAGAGTACCTGCAGTGGCAACAAGAAATTCCAAAAATTACGCTGCCCGATCACTGTTTTGAGCTAGTCTACCAACTACGCCAACAATTAGATGCCGCGGATAAGCAGGTTTATGTCTCAGATAGACGTTGGAAAAAAGCGGTGTATTTATTACAAGCGAGTGCATTTTTTAATGGTCGCAGCAGCGTCTCTCCCCTTGATATTGTACTTTTGAAAGATTGCCTGTGGCACGATATGCAATCGATGAATGCATTACCGCGATTAATTCAATCCCTTTTACAAGAAGAGGGTTGGCAGCAGCGTAAATTTACCCGTGAAATTGAGCAAATTTACCAGCAATGGATGTCATCCACGCAAGATCAAAATAGCCAAGATGCATTTAAAGTAAATAAAAACAATGCGATGTTTGCTCGTAAGGCCTCGTATGTGTTACCTGAGCATCTTCATGAAGGTCGGATCACGCTGTTTTTACATCGTCCATTACAATTGCATAATATGAAAGTGACGTTTGTTACCACAGACAAAAAAGCACTCACTTTATTTTTAAATAAAGGCACGACATTATCCGCTCATTTAAATGGTATTGGTTTTGCACAAGAAATTGCCGCTGAGGTAAATAATTTAAATCAGATACAGTTATTGGATATCAGCCATCAATCATCAACCTTATATATCCAAGATAAAACAGCCACACAAACCCCCACATCAAATAATCAAGAATGGTTAGATAAGCTGGATAAAATTCAATCAGATATCCAAACTGCTCGTTATCAATTTGAAAAACAACAACCCAACCTTTTTATTGAAGCCCATTGGCTGGCGGATATTGAGCAAAGTTTTCTACAACTTGCAGAGAAATTAACGCAATTACGCAACCAAATCACAGGAAAAGTGGCTGAATAATTATGATGAGTTTAGCCACTCTGGAGATGTTGCTTTCGGTTAATGAAAGCCAGTTAATAGAAGAGATTATTATCTCTCTCCTTGCTACGCCGCAATTGGCGGTATTTTTTGAAAAACATCCCCGTTTAAAAAAGGCATTATTAAAAGACTTATCTAGCTGGAAAAAAGACCTAAAACAGCGCCTGCAAGATGCGTTAGTTCCCGCGCAACTTTCTGAAGAGTTTGAGCTGTATAGGCAATCCCTTGGGATATCAACAGACGCTTTTTTTACGCGACTTCCTTCTGTAATAGAAAGGCTTAACCAAATCGACTCGCCGTTTTACCGAGAAGCAAACCAGCTACAAAGCGGTAAAATTGACAACCGCAGTGCAAGGCAAGCTTTGTTTGTCCAAAAGTGGCGAGTCAGCTTAATTTTGCAAGTCACAACCCTGCATAAAGAGCTGTTAGAGCAAGAGAAAGAGCAGTTGCTGGCGGAATTACAACGCAGGTTAGCCTTGAGTGGAAATTTAGAAGATATTCTGGGTGAAAATGAACGAGCGGCTGGTCGTTTGTGGGATTTAAGCAAAGGGGTGAATATGACCTCTGTTTATAATGACCAGCTATTAAATCGCTACAGTGAATTTTTACGCCAACAGCCTGAGCTTGAAAAAATAGCCCAACTATTAGGGCGCAGCCAAACAGCGCAAGCTATTCCCGATGATAGCGTGGTTTTAGAAGCAATGACTATCATGGAGAAAGTGCCAGAAACAGTACCTGAACAAGTTAATGGCTTAAACCAAAGTGATGATATTTTGCGTTTATTACCCGCTGAGCTCGCTATGCTGGGTATCGAAGAAATTGAATTTGAGTTTTATCGAAAATTACTGGAAAAACAGCTATTAACTTATCGATTGCAAGGGGATAGCTGGCAAGAAAGAAAAGTGCTGCGCCCCATTACACATCACCATGATGAAGAACAGCCTCGAGGGCCATTTGTAGTATGTATTGATACTTCGGGATCAATGGGGGGATTAAATGAGCGCTGTGCAAAGGCATTTTGCCTTGCGCTAATGAAAATTGCGTTAGCCGATAACCGCGCATGCCATGTGATGCTGTTTTCCACCGATATTGTGCATTACGATTTATTATCTGCGGATGGGTTGGAGCAGTGCGTTCGGTTTTTACATCAAACATTTAAAGGCGGAACAGACCTTGCTGCTTGCTTGCAAGAAACAACCGTCAAATTAGAATCAAAACAATGGATGGATGCAGATGCAGTGGTTATTTCTGATTTTGTGGCTCAGCGTTTACCCGATGAACTCATTCAAAAAATCAAAACCATGCAAAAGAAAGGAAAATACCGCTTCCATGCGGTATCAGTGTCAAATTATGGGAAACCCGGCATCATGAAAATCTTCGACCATATTTGGCGCTTTGACACCGGGTTAAAAAGCAGGCTATTACGCCGCTTTAGTCGCTAATTACAGCATACCTTCAACAGATTCTTGCGTTTCTGGCGCCCATACACCGCATTGGACTTGGCCAATGTGTTGGCGTTGCAGAAGTAACATCACTAAACGGGATTGGCCGATACCACCGCCGATAGTTTGTGGCATTTCACCTTTAACTAGCGCTTGGTGCCATTCTAATTCCATGCGTTTTTCATCTTGCGTCAAGCTTAATTGACGTGTTAAGCATTCAGGGCTAACACGGATCCCCATGGAAGACAGCTCAAATGCATCTTGTAATACAGGGTTCCACACAAGGATGTCACCGTTTAAACCACAAAAACCGTCTTCGTTTTCTGTTGTCCAATCGTCGTAGTCTGGTGCACGGACATCGTGTGATTCACCGCTGGATAACTTACCACCGATACCAATAAGGAAAACGGCGCCAAGTTCTTTCGCGATTGCGCGCTCACGGCCTTTTGCATCAAGGTCTGGGTAGCGCTGTAACAGCTCTTCACTGTGGATAAAGTGAATTTGGTCTGGCAGGAACGGTGCCAGTCCAAACTCTTTACTTACGGCAGCTTCTGTTTCTTTTATTGCCTTGTAGATTTTACCCACTGTCTGTTTCAGATAAGGAAGTGTACGTTCCTCATCTGCCATCACTTTTTCCCAATCCCACTGATCGACATAGACGGAGTGGATTGGGGTTAAGCGATCTTCGTCCGGACGCAACGCTTTCATGTGCGTATAGAGTCCTTGGCCTTCGCTGAAACCAAAACGACCTAACGTTTTACGTTTCCATTTAGCCAATGAGTGCACCACTTCAAAGGTCGCACCTGGGATTGATTTCACTTTCACTTGAACTGCTTTTTCGCTGCCTGATAAGTTATCTTGCGTACCATCACCAAGACGGCTAAGGATTGGCCCTTGAACTTCAATTAGACCGAGTTCTTTTTCAAGTAAACGTGAGAAATAGGATTTTACAAAACTAATTTGTTGCTGATGTTCGATGAATGACTTGTCCATAATTTATTACCCATAATTTGTTTGCTGTATTAGCCGATGTATAGATTAAGCAACAAAATGAGGCATAAATTCAATATCCATCATTAAAAAAAGCCTTTACTGTTTATTTTGATTAAAAAAATGGGTATAAAAATGAATAATCGTTAAAATGGAGGCAAAATAATGCCAGAAAATTATCAAATCGATAATCTCGATCGTGACATACTTCACGAATTAATGGGAAATGCGCGTACGCCTTACGCAGAATTAGCCAAAAAATTTGCAGTAAGCCCAGGAACAATTCACGTTCGCGTTGAAAAAATGAAGCAAGCGGGGATCATTAAAGGCACACGTATTGATATCAATCCAAAACAGTTAGGCTTTGATGTCTGCTGCTTTATTGGCATTATTTTAAAAAGTGCAAAAGATTACCCGACAGCATTAAAGAAGTTGGATGCCTTAGAAGAAGTAGTCGAAGTTTATTATACGACAGGTCAATACAGCATTTTTATTAAGGTCATGTGCAAATCAATTGATGCCCTACAAGACGTACTTATCAACAAAATTCAAACGATTGATGAGATTCAATCTACAGAAACCTTGATCTCCTTACAGAACCCGATCTTACGTACAATCAACCCTTAGAAAAAAAAATGATATAACCACATTATCCACAGGTAGATCCCAGCTCATTCACAGCGTACAATAGCGCCCTATTATTGTGAAAGAGAATCACCATGACAAAAGTAACCTTAATAAGTGGCAGTACAATGGGCAGTGCGGAATATGTTGCTGAGCACATGGCGGAGATTTTAGAAGAACTCGGCTATGAAACAGACGTTCAACATGGTCCAGAGCTTGATGATTTAACACTTGAGGGCATTTGGCTGGTGGTGAGTTCGACTCACGGAGCAGGTGATCTACCTGAAAGTATTCAGCCGTTCTTTGATGCTATAGAAGAAAGCTCCCCCGATCTCAGCCAAGTGAAATTTGGTGCCGTTGGGATCGGTAGCTCAGAATATGACACTTTCTGCGGTGCGATCCACAAATTAGATGCCCTATTAAGTGAAAAAGGGGCTAAACGGATCGGCGAATGTTTTGAAATAGACATCCAAAAACACGAAATCCCTGAAGATCCCGCAGGAGAATGGGTTAAAAATTGGGCAAACGAACTCTAATTTGGTTAAAATAGAAGCAATCAACTGTGGATAACTCAGGGAAGATCCCGGTATTAACCGGTAGTTATCCAGAGTATAAGTTTTAGGGCCACCAAGGCCTGTGCATAAGTACCCATTTTGATCCCAGCTTATACGCAATCGGATCACGGATCATTCACAGTATATGATCCTTTACACTTTTATGATCTTTAAAGTGAAAATCCACTTATCCACAGAAACAGGTGATCCTAATAAAAGATCTAATAAAGAGATCTTTAAATAAAAAGATCTTATATATTATAAGGGGAGAAGCCTAGGGGTTGTCTCTCTTTCAAACTTGAGTAGAATTCTCTCCTCAAATGCACAGTTCGCATTTTCTAACGTTTAAGGTTCACACATGTTTTATCCAGAGCAATTTGACGTCATCATAATTGGTGGTGGTCATGCCGGTACTGAAGCAGCAATGGCAGCTGCACGTATGGGGCGTCAAACCCTATTACTGACTCACAATATTGATACATTGGGCCAGATGTCTTGCAACCCAGCCATCGGTGGGATCGGTAAGGGGCATCTGGTCAGAGAAATTGATGCCCTCGGTGGTTTAATGGCCACTGCAACAGACAAGGCGGGTATTCAATTTAGAACATTAAATGCCAGCAAAGGCCCAGCGGTTCGTGCAACTCGTGCACAAGCAGACCGCGTTCTTTATCGCCAAGCAGTTAGAACAGCTTTAGAAAATCAGCCTAACTTAATGATTTTTCAGCAACCTGTTGAAGATCTGATTGTTGAAAACAATCAAGTCACAGGGGCTATTACCCGCATGGGCTTAAAATTTAAAGCCAAAGCTGTGGTATTAACCGTTGGGACTTTCCTTGATGGAAAAATTCATATTGGGTTAGAAAATTACAGTGGGGGTCGTGCAGGTGATCCACCATCAATCTCCCTTTCTCAACGTCTAAGAGAATTACCACTACGTGTTAACCGTTTAAAAACGGGAACTCCCCCACGTATTGATGCAAGAACAATTGATTTCAGTCAGTTAGCTCAACAGCTAGGTGACGACCCAATGCCTGTATTTTCATTCTTAGGTTCGCAAGATCAACATCCACAACAGATGCCTTGCCATATCACCTATACCAATGAAAAAACCCATGATGTGATCAGAAATAACCTTGATCGTAGCCCTATGTATGCAGGGATCATCGAAGGGATCGGCCCTCGTTATTGTCCGTCGATCGAAGACAAAGTGATGCGCTTTGCTGATAAAGACTCACATCAAATTTTCTTAGAGCCAGAAGGCTTAACGAGCAATGAAATCTACCCTAACGGGATTTCCACCAGCCTGCCATTTGATGTGCAAATGCAAATTGTGCACTCAATGAAAGGGATGGAAAACGCAAGGATCATTCGTCCTGGTTATGCGATTGAGTATGATTTCTTTGACCCGCGCGATCTCAAACAAACACTAGAAAGCAAGTTTATTAATGGCTTGTTTTTTGCTGGTCAAATCAACGGCACAACGGGTTATGAAGAAGCGGGTGCTCAAGGCTTACTTGCTGGCTTGAATGCTGCACAACATGCCTTTGGCTTAGAAGGTTGGTTCCCTCGTCGTGACGAAGCTTACATCGGTGTTCTCGTTGACGACCTTTGCACACTTGGTACCAAAGAACCGTACCGTATGTTTACCTCACGTGCAGAATACCGCTTGATGCTACGTGAAGATAACGCTGATCTACGTTTAACAGAAAAAGGCCGTGAACTTGGTCTCGTTGATGATGTGCGCTGGGCACACTTCAACAAAAAAGTGGAACTGATTGAAAAAGAGCGTCAGCGCTTAAAAGATATCTGGGTTCACCCTAAATCTGATAACCATACTGAGATTGATGGAATATTAACCGTTCCGTTATCCAAAGAAGCGAATGGTGAAGATTTATTACGTCGTCCTGAAATGACTTATCAAATGCTGACCTCGTTAAATTTGTTTGCACCTGCAATTGAAGATCAACAAGCTGCTGATCAAGTTGAGATTCAAGTTAAATACGAAGGTTACATCGCACGTCAGAAAGAAGAGATCGAAAGACAATTACGTAATGAAAACACCTTGTTACCTGTAGATCTTGATTATAAACAAGTGAAAGGATTATCCAACGAGGTAATGGCAAAGCTGAATGATCACAAGCCAACGTCTATCGGCCAAGCTTCACGTATTTCAGGGATCACTCCTGCCGCGATTTCTATTTTACTTGTTTGGTTGAAAAAGCAAGGCATGCTACGCCGGAGCGCTTAACATGGATTTATTATCAAAACTTAATCAATTACTTGCCAAAACCGATATCGATTTAACGGAAAAGCAAAAACAACAGTTAGTTGATTACGTTGGGTTATTAGTTAAATGGAACAAAGCCTATAACTTGACGTCCGTACGTGACCCGCAACAGATGTTAATCCGCCATATCATGGATAGCATAGTGGTGAACGGTCAACTCAACGGACAACGGTTTATCGATGTTGGAACGGGCCCTGGGTTACCAGGCGTTCCTTTAGCCATTGTTCGACCTGATTCCCATTTTGTTCTATTGGACAGCTTAGGGAAGCGTGTACGCTTTTTAAAACAGGTTCAACATGAGTTAGGGCTAACTAACATAGAACCTGTTCAGTCACGAGTTGAAGAATATCCCGTTGAAAATGGTTTTGATGGCGTTATTAGCCGTGCGTTTGCATCGTTAAATGATATGTTGAGTTGGTGCCATCACTTACCTTCACCTGAAGGGCGTTTTTACGCTCTAAAAGGTGTCATTCGTGATGATGAAATGGCTCTACCAGAAGGGTTTGTGATTGAGTCTATCACTGAGCTTCAAGTACCAGAACTTGATGAGCAACGCCATTTAGTTAAAATTTCGCTGAAATAAAGTTGCTTTCTATCAAATAATTTTATCTTTTAGAGCGATAGCCGAATGTTGAAAAACAGACGGCTATTTTTGTTTTTGACCGAATAACAAAAACTCGAATTTTACGTGTTATTTACACGGCAATAACGAATAAGTTTCAAAAATAATAAGTTGAAGGGAAAAAGTGAATGTAATTGGCTATTTTGACTTAATCGATTTAGCTAATAAAATAGTTAACAGTGAAATATTTGATTTATAGATTCATTATTTAGCTTAAAAATTGTCTTTCTTAATTATTTGATTTACAGATTAAATCTAATTTTTCTTATGAAGAAAGTTGAAGGAATAAATAAAGCGAACAAAGCTAAATGTGATTAATGTCACATTTAAGTGAACATATGTAGCAATTCATTAACTATTTATTAATTATTACATCGACAATTCTGCGCTATCTCGAAAAAATTAAATATTTATTCACCTTTTCGCTACTTACTGATTGAATTCATTTCGCCTGCCCGTATAATTTGCTCGTTTTTGTCTCTTGACACATTTACGCAAAGGCAGTTTTATACAACACTTAGCGTTTCTGAGGCTGAGAAGAGCTGGGAGTATACGAAAAGTTATGTCTGTATCCCTTTATGACAACAAGCATGCTGCAAAGCAGTTGTCTGTTCAGTTTATAACTTTAGTGATCCTCAGTGGGGCTTTCTGTGCAAATAGTATAGAATGGGGGGCCTCTGCTCTTGCTGGTGGGTTAGCATGCTGGTTACCAAATATCGTATTTATGCTGCTAGCACAATTTCAGAAAGCAAAGGAAGAGGATGAACCTGTCCGCATTGCCTGGTTCTTAGCATTAGGAGCAGGGCTAAAGGTTGTTACAACTATCGTTGTTTTAGTTGTTGCTTTCGGTGTGTTCAAAGCGTCATTAACACCACTGGGTTTGACCTATTTAGCGGTGCTAATTGTTCAGATTGTTGCACCAGCCGTTTTTAAACGGTAAGTATTTTTAAACTACAAAAGGGTAAGAGGCATCATGTCTGCATCAGGAGAAGTGATGACTACAGAGGATTACATAGGCCACCATCTGAGAAACCTTCAGTTGGACCTGAGTACCTTTAAGTTGGTCGATCCCCACGCTAGTCCAACATTTTGGACGTTGAACATTGACTCGCTTTTTTTCTCAGTAGTTCTCGGGGCTCTGTTCCTGTGGCTATTTAGAAGAGTTGCAGCCAATGCGACTAGTGGCGTACCCGGTAAGTTACAGACTGCAATAGAACTGATCATTGGTTTCGTTGATAACTCAGTCCGTGATATGTATCACGGTAAGAGCAAAGTTATTGCTCCTTTAGCATTAACGGTGTTCGTCTGGGTATTCTTAATGAACCTGATGGATTTACTCCCAATTGATTTCCTTCCGTATATTGCTGAGCATTATCTCGGGTTACCTGCATTACGTGCAGTACCAACCGCAGATGTTAGTGTCACTCTATCGATGGCGATTGGTGTGTTTATCCTAATCCTCTTTTACAGCATCAAGATGAAAGGAATTGGCGGATTTACAAAAGAGCTCACAATGCAGCCTTTTAACCATCCTGTCTTCATTCCAGTCAACTTGATTCTTGAAGGGGTAAGCCTGCTGTCAAAACCTGTATCACTCGGTCTGCGACTGTTTGGTAACATGTATGCAGGTGAATTGATCTTTATTCTTATCGCGGCTCTGCTTCCGTGGTGGTCACAGTGGTTGTTAAGCCTACCTTGGGCTATCTTCCACATACTGATTATTACGCTACAAGCCTTTATTTTTATGGTTCTGACTGTTGTCTATCTGTCGATGGCATCTGAAGAGCACTAATTTAATTAATCAATAATTGTATTAACTGAAACAAACTGGAGACTGTCATGGAAAACCTGAGTATGGATCTGCTGTACATGGCTGCCGCTGTGATGATGGGCTTAGCGGCGATCGGTGCTGCGATCGGTATCGGCATCCTAGGTGGTAAATTTTTAGAAGGTGCTGCTCGTCAGCCAGATTTAATTCCTCTGCTGCGTACACAGTTCTTTATCGTAATGGGTCTGGTCGATGCTATTCCGATGATTGCTGTTGGTCTGGGCCTGTATGTAATGTTCGCTGTTGCCTAATTAACGTTACGGAACACTGTAAGAACATTAATTCACTAATGAATAAGAGGTATTGTCTGTGAATCTAAATGCAACAATCCTCGGCCAGGCTATCGCGTTTGTCCTGTTTGTTTGGTTCTGTATGAAGTATGTATGGCCACCGATTATGGCGGCCATTGAAAAACGTCAAAAAGAAATTGCTGACGGTTTATCTTCTGCAGAACGTGCTAAAAAGAACCTGGAACTGGCGCAAACCGACGCAACCGACCGACTGAAAAAAGCGAAAGCTGAAGCACAAGTCATCATTGAACAAGCGAATAAACAACGCGTTCAAATGATTGATGAAGCAAAAGCAGAAGCGGAAGCAGAACGTGCAAAAATCGTCGCGCAAGCGCAAGCTGAAATTGATGCTGAGCGTAAACGTGCACGTGAAGAGTTACGTAAACAGGTTGCGATGCTTGCTATCGCAGGTGCCGAGAAGATCATCGAACGTTCCGTGGATGAAGCTGCTAACAGCGACATCGTTGATAAACTAGTCGCTGAACTGTAAGGAGGGAGGGGCATGTCTGAAATCGCTACTGTAGCTCGCCCCTACGCCAAAGCAGCTTTTGACTTTGCTGTGGAAAACCAAGCTGTCGAAAAATGGCAGAATATGCTGGCCTTCACCTCACTGGTGACGCGCAACGAACAGGTTGGTGAGCTGCTTTCTGGTTCTATTGCACCAGAAACATTAGCTAAAACGTTTATCTCTGTTTGTGGAGATGAAATTGACGAGCATGTTCAGAATCTGATTCGTGTTATGGCAGACAACGGGCGTTTAACGACGCTGCCAGAAGTATTAGCTCAATTTATTCAATTGCGCGATGCTCTGGAATCAACCATCGAGGTTGATGTCATCTCTGCTAACGAACTGAGTGAACAGCAGTCAGCTAAAATTTCTGCAGCGATGGAAAAACGTCTGTCACGCAAAGTTAAGCTGAATTGCAAAATTGATAAGTCTGTTATTGCTGGAGTGATCATTCGTGCTGGAGACCTCGTTATTGACGGGAGTATCCGCGGTCGCTTAGAGCGTTTAACTGACGTCTTGCAGTCTTAAGGGGACTGGAGCATATGCAACTGAATTCCACCGAAATCAGCGAACTGATCAAACAGCGTATTGCTCAGTTCGATGTTGTGAGTGAAGCTCACAATGAAGGTACGATTGTATCCGTTAATGACGGTATCATTCGTATTCACGGTTTAGCCGAAGTCATGCAGGGTGAGATGATCGCACTGCCTGGCAACCGTTACGCTATCGCATTGAACTTAGAGCGTGACTCCGTTGGTGCGGTTGTCATGGGTCCTTATGCCGACTTGGCAGAAGGCATGAAAGTTAAATGTACTGGTCGTATTCTTGAAGTTCCAGTAGGCCGTGGCCTGTTAGGACGTGTCGTGAATACACTGGGTCAGCCAATTGATGGTAAAGGTCCTGTTGATAACGATGGTTTCTCACCTGTAGAAGTTATCGCACCGGGCGTTATCGATCGTCAATCAGTTGATCAACCTGTACAGACTGGTTATAAATCAGTCGATGCAATGATTCCAATTGGTCGTGGACAGCGTGAGCTTGTTATCGGTGACCGTCAAACAGGTAAAACTGCTTTGGCAATCGATGCAATCATCAACCAACGCGACTCAGGTATCAAATGTGTGTACGTGGCAATCGGCCAGAAAGCGTCTACCGTTTCTAACGTAGTTCGTAAACTGGAAGAGCACGGTGCACTGCAAAACACTATCGTTGTTGTTGCTACAGCATCTGAATCAGCTGCTCTGCAATACTTAGCACCATATGCTGGTTGCGCGATGGGTGAATATTTCCGTGACCGCGGTGAAGATGCACTGATCGTATACGATGACCTGTCTAAACAGGCTGTTGCATACCGTCAAATTTCACTGTTGCTGCGTCGTCCACCAGGACGTGAAGCTTACCCAGGTGACGTTTTCTATCTGCACTCACGTCTGCTTGAGCGTGCTGCTCGCGTTAACGCTGAATACGTAGAAAACTTTACTAAAGGTGAAGTTAAAGGCCAAACTGGTTCACTGACAGCTCTGCCTATCATTGAAACCCAAGCTGGTGACGTTTCTGCATTCGTACCGACAAACGTAATTTCGATTACAGATGGTCAGATCTTCCTGGAATCTAACTTGTTTAACTCTGGTATTCGTCCAGCGGTTAACCCAGGTATTTCAGTATCTCGTGTTGGTGGTGCTGCTCAGACTAAAATCATTAAGAAACTGTCTGGTGGTATCCGTACTGCACTTGCTCAGTATCGTGAACTTGCAGCGTTTGCTCAGTTTGCTTCCGACCTCGATGACGCGACTCGTAAACAGTTAAGTCATGGTCAAAAAGTAACTGAACTGCTGAAACAGAAACAGTATGCACCGATGTCAGTAGCAGAGCAGGCACTGTCTCTGTTCGCGGCAGAACGTGGATTCTTGGATGATGTTGAGTTAGCGAAGATTGGTGCGTTTGAAGCTGCTTTAGTTTCTTTTGCACAGCGCGAGCATGCTGACCTTATGAACGAAATTGGCCCGGCTGGTAGCTATAACGATGATATCGAAGGCAAGTTGAAAAAACTGCTCGAATCATTTAAAGCAACTCAGTCCTGGTAATACTATTCGGCCCGAATTTTTAGGGCCGTCTGGTTAATAAGGAGAAGCAGAAATGGCCGGCGCAAAAGAGATACGTTCCAAGATCGGAAGTGTACAAAATACACAAAAGATCACTAAAGCGATGGAAATGGTCGCTGCGTCCAAAATGCGTAAAACGCAGGAACGCATGGCGGCCAGCCGTCCTTATGCAGAAACCATGCGCAGTGTGATTGGTCACCTAGCGTTAGGTAATCTGGAATATAAACATCCATATCTCGAAGAGCGTGAAGTTAAGCGTGTCGGGTATCTGGTTGTTTCAACAGACCGTGGTCTGTGTGGTGGTTTGAACATTAACTTGTTCAAAAAACTTCTCGCGGACATGAAGTCATGGTCTGAGAAAAACGTTCAGGTTGATTTGGCTTTAATCGGTTCTAAAGCGGTTTCATTCTTCGGTTCTGTGGGCGGTAACGTCGTAACACAAGTTACCGGAATGGGGGATAACCCAACGCTTTCGGACTTGATTGGTCCAGTTAAAACTATGCTACAAGCCTATGATGAAGGGCGTTTGGATAAACTGTATGTGGTGACGAATAAGTTCATCAATACAATGTCTCAGGAGCCAACTATTCTTCAATTGCTGCCATTGCCTGCAAGCAATGACGAAACATTGAAGAAGAAGTCTTGGGATTATATATACGAACCCGATCCTAAGGCGTTGCTGGATACCCTGCTACGTCGTTATATCGAGTCGCAGGTTTATCAGGGCGTCGTTGAAAACCTGGCTAGTGAGCAGGCCGCACGAATGGTAGCGATGAAAGCCGCTACTGATAATGGTGGAAACCTGATCAAAGAGTTGCAGTTGGTTTACAACAAAGCTCGTCAGGCCAGCATTACTCAGGAGCTTACCGAAATCGTTTCGGGTGCTTCCGCGGTTTAACAGCTAGGTTTACGAATTACGTAGAGGATTCAAGATGGCTACTGGAAAGATTATCCAGGTAATCGGCGCCGTTGTGGACGTCGAGTTCCCTCAAGATGACGTACCAAAAGTGTACGACGCTCTTGAGGTTGTTAACGGTAAAGAAAAACTGGTGTTGGAAGTTCAACAACAGTTAGGCGGTGGTGTTGTCCGTTGTATCGCAATGGGTACATCTGATGGCCTGAGCCGTGGTTTACAAGTAGTAAACTTAGAGCACCCAATCGAAGTACCAGTAGGTAAAGCAACTTTAGGACGTATCATGAACGTTCTGGGTGAACCTATTGATATGAAAGGTGATATCGGCGAAGAAGAGCGCTGGTCAATTCACCGTGCAGCACCAAGCTACGAAGAGTTAGCTAACTCAACAGAACTGCTGGAAACCGGTATCAAAGTAATGGACTTAATCTGTCCATTCGCGAAAGGTGGTAAAGTTGGTCTGTTCGGTGGTGCGGGTGTTGGTAAAACAGTAAACATGATGGAACTGATCCGTAACATCGCGATTGAGCACTCAGGTTACTCAGTGTTCGCAGGTGTTGGTGAGCGTACTCGTGAAGGGAACGACTTCTATCATGAAATGACCGACTCAAACGTTCTGGATAAAGTATCACTGGTTTATGGCCAGATGAATGAGCCACCAGGAAACCGTCTGCGCGTTGCGTTGACTGGTCTGACTATGGCTGAGAAATTCCGTGACGAAGGTCGTGACGTACTGCTGTTCGTTGACAACATTTATCGTTACACCTTAGCAGGTACTGAAGTATCAGCACTGTTAGGTCGTATGCCATCAGCGGTAGGTTATCAGCCAACGCTGGCGGAAGAGATGGGTGTTCTACAAGAACGTATTACCTCAACTCAAACGGGCTCTATCACTTCCGTACAAGCGGTTTACGTTCCTGCGGATGACTTGACTGACCCATCACCAGCAACAACCTTTGCTCACTTAGACGCAACGGTAGTTCTGAGCCGTCAAATCGCATCTCTGGGTATCTACCCAGCGGTTGACCCTCTGGACTCTACTAGCCGTCAGTTAGACCCACTCGTCGTTGGTCAAGAGCACTATGATGTTGCACGTGGCGTTCAGTCTATTCTGCAACGTTACCAAGAACTGAAAGATATCATTGCAATTCTGGGTATGGATGAACTGTCTGAAGAAGACAAACTGGTTGTTGCTCGTGCTCGTAAGATCCAGCGCTTCCTGTCTCAACCATTCTTCGTTGCTGAAGTATTTACCGGTTCACCAGGTAAGTTCGTTTCCCTGAAAGACACTATCCGTGGCTTCGGTGGTATCCTGAACGGTGATTACGACCACCTGCCAGAACAAGCGTTCTATATGGTTGGTACCATTGAAGAAGCTGTGGAAAAAGCGAAAAAGCTTTAATCCAGCTGACAGGAGGTTGATATGGTAGCTGCAATGACATACCACCTGACTGTAGTGAGTGCTGAAAAACAAATGTTTGAAGGCCTAGTACAGAAAATTCAGGTGACAGGTAGTGAAGGTGAGCTGGGGATTTATCCACAGCATACCCCGCTGCTGACTGCCATAAAACCGGGCATGGTACGTATTACCAAGCAGTTTGGTGAAGAAGAACTAATTTACCTCTCTGGCGGTATTTTAGAAGTGCAACCAAACGGTGTTATCGTACTCGCTGATACAGCGATCCGTGGTAAAGATTTAGACGAAGCTCGTGCAGTGGAATCTAAACGCAAAGCGGAAGAACACGTCCGTAAAGCACACGGCGATGTTGATTATGCTCAGGCATCGGCAGAACTTGCAAAAGCAATAGCGAAACTTCGAGTCATCGAGTTAACTAAAAAGCTAATGTAATGATAGCGGTATAGTAAAAAAAGCCAGTTGGTTAATCCTAACTGGCTTTTTTATTTGAGCGAAATATGTAGTATTTTAGATAGGAAATAGGTTTACTTTCATCCCAAAGTTGGAGTTTCAGGAAAAATGACTGTGCAAAGAAAAAGTGTCGTAATTTTAGCTGCCGGTAAAGGCACACGGATGTATTCAGATTTGCCTAAAGTTTTGCATTTACTTGCGGGCAAACCAATGGTTCAGCACGTAATTGATACTGCAAAATCAATCGGTGCATCAGATATCCATCTGGTATACGGGCATGGCGGTGATTTACTGAAAGAAAAACTGGGTGAGCAGAATTTAAATTGGGTTCTGCAAGCAGAGCAACTCGGTACAGGTCATGCAATGCAACAGGCAGCACCAAGCTTCCAAGACGATGAAGATATTGTCATGTTGTACGGTGATGTACCTCTAATTGCTAAAGATACGTTAGACCGCCTGATTGAAGTCAAACCCCAAGGCGGGATTGGCTTACTGACCGTGATTTTAGATAACCCAACAGGTTATGGTCGTATCATTCGCGAAAATAATGAAGTTGTCGGTATTATTGAGCAAAAAGATGCGACTGAAGAGCAACGTAAAATCCAAGAGATTAACACGGGGATCATGGTTGCAAGCGGTAAAGATTTCAAACGTTGGTTGGCTCAGCTGAACAACGATAATGCGCAAGGTGAATACTACATCACGGATATTATTGCCCTTGCACATAAAGAAGGTAACAAGGTAGCAACTGTTCACCCAAGCCGTTTAAGTGAGATGGAAGGGGTTAACAACCGTTTGCAACTGGCTGCACTTGAGCGTGTTTACCAGAAAGAACAAGCAGAAAAACTATTGCTGGCGGGTGTGATGCTAATCGACCCAGAGCGTTTTGATATTCGCGGTACCTTAACCCATGGACGTGACATTATTATCGATACCAACGTCATTATTGAAGGGAATGTGACGCTGGGTAACAACGTACAAATTCAATCTGGCTGTATCTTAAGGGATTGCGTGATTGGCGATAACTCAATTATTAGCCCATATTCAGTCATAGAAAACTCTGAATTATCATCAGAATGTACGGTTGGTCCTTTTGCTCGTTTGCGTCCGGGTGCTAAATTAGCGGCTAAAGCGCATGTGGGTAATTTCGTTGAAATGAAAAATGCCTCTTTAGGTTTAGGTTCAAAAGCGGGGCATTTAAGTTACCTTGGTGATGCGCAAATTGGCGATAACGTGAATATCGGCGCAGGGACCATCACTTGTAACTATGATGGTGCGAATAAGCATAAAACCATTATCGGTGATGATGTTTTTGTGGGTTCAGATACTCAATTAGTCGCCCCTGTTTCGGTCGCGAAAGGCGCCACTATTGGTGCTGGCACGACGGTGACTCGTGATGTTAACGAAGACGAATTAGTCGTCAGCCGCGTTAAGCAAATGCATATTAAAAACTGGCAGCGCCCGGTCAAGAAAAAATAAGTGAATTTTGATAAGGGGCCGATTGCCCCTTTGAATATAAAAAGCAGTAAATTATAAAATAGCTACCCAAGGTGGCATAAAAATATCTCCCCATTTTCTACAAGGCTGGGGAACAGCGAAAGCTGAAAAACAATTAGGTTACGACAAATGAAGGTTTCTAAAGAAAGAAACCTTTTGTCTAGGAATCAATAAAATATGTGTGGAATTGTAGGTGCTGTTGCACAACGTGATATCGCAGAAATTCTGTTAGAAGGTCTTCGTCGTCTTGAATATCGTGGTTATGACTCAGCGGGTATGGCTGTGGTTGATCACGAAGGTCATTTGCAACGCTTACGTGAAGTGGGCAAAGTGCAAATGCTGGCGGAAGAGGCAGAGAAAAACCCAGTATCAGGCGGAACGGGGATTGCACATACTCGTTGGGCGACGCATGGCGTGCCAAGTGAACGTAATGCTCACCCACATACATCGGGTTATATTGCGGTTGTTCACAACGGTATTATTGAAAACTATTTAGAACTCAAAGATGAACTGAAAAAGCTTGGTTATGTCTTTAGTTCAGAAACTGATACTGAAGTGATTGCGCACCTTGTTCATCATGAACAACAAAAAGGCGGCTCGCTGGTGGAAGTGGTTCAACGTGTTATTCCACAATTACGCGGCGCTTACGGCACTGTGGTTATGGATAGCCGTATTCCTGAGTTATTAGTCGCTGCACGCTCTGGTAGCCCATTGGTTATCGGCCTAGGTGTGGGCGAAAACTTCTTAGCGTCTGACCAACTGGCATTGTTACCTGTGACTCGTCGTTTCATTTACCTTGAGGAAGGGGATGTTGCTGAAGTTACTCGCCGTACTGTTCGTATCTTTGATAACAGCGGTGCCCTAGTTGAGCGCGAACAAATTGAATCGAATGTTCAATATGATGCAGGTGATAAAGGCGTGTATCGCCATTACATGCAAAAAGAAATTTATGAACAGCCGATGGCCATTAAAAACACCCTTGAAGGGCGTTTTGATAAAGATAACGGTATCGATTTAAGCGAGTTAGGCCCGAAAGCGAACGAAATTCTCTCCCAAGTTGAACATATCCAAATCGTTGCTTGCGGAACTTCTTACAACGCAGGGATGGTCGCTCGTTACTGGTTTGAATCTTTAGCGGGTATTCCATGCGATGTGGAAATTGCCTCTGAGTATCGTTACCGTAACCCTGCGCATCGCAAAAATAGCTTGATGATCACCCTTTCTCAATCAGGGGAAACGGCGGATACACTGGCTGCGCTGCGTTTATCAAAAGAGTTAGGCTATCTGACCTCATTAGCGGTTTGTAACGTTGCAGGCTCCTCATTGGTGCGTGAATCTGAATTTGCATTGATGACAAAAGCGGGTGCTGAGATTGGTGTGGCATCTACCAAAGCCTTTACGACCCAATTAACCGTTTTACTGATGTTAGTGGCGTATATGGGCCGCTTAAAAGGCGCAAACCCTGAGTTAGAAGAACGTATTTCTCATGCGTTACATGCACTTCCTGCACGTATTGAAAGCATGCTGTCGCAAGATAAAGTTATCGAAGCGTTAGCCGAAGATTTCTCTGACAAACACCATGCCTTATTCTTAGGTCGTGGAGACCAATTCCCTATTGCTGTTGAAGGGGCATTGAAATTAAAAGAGATTTCGTACATTCACGCTGAGGCTTATGCCGCGGGCGAATTAAAACATGGCCCATTAGCGTTAATCGATGCCGATATGCCTGTTATCATCATCGCACCTAACAATGAATTATTGGAAAAACTGAAGTCCAATATTGAAGAAGTGCGCGCACGTGGTGGTTTGTTGTATGTATTTGCTGATCAAGATGCGGGATTTATTGCAAGCGAAAACATGAAAATAGTTTCTCTGCCACATGTTGAAGAGTTGATTGCACCAATTTTCTACACTGTTCCCCTGCAACTGTTGTCTTACCATGTTGCATTAATCAAAGGAACGGACGTTGACCAACCACGTAACTTGGCAAAATCAGTAACGGTTGAGTAATCAGTATCCATTAATTTAGAATTGCGGCTGGTATAACGTCAATGAAGGTATTTCATTGCGTTATATCGGCTTTACTCTCAATAAAAATCTTAATCTAAACTGTAATTTTCAGGTGTTTTCATTTTTTTAGGCACCACCAACTCCTCGCCACGAAAGCACGAAAAATCTTCATAAAATTTCTCACTTGCTATTGAATTTCGTCGGTCTTGATAAGATAAAGTGACTTGATCGGCATCGATTAAATATAATTTATCATTCTTATCTTTCTTCACATTACCCAGCACATAGAAATCATGAAGAATACGCTGGTGAGATTTTATAAAATCAAAGGCTTCTAGCGGTGAAGCATCCGCTCCATTGACAAACTTAGTAATTAATACACGTTGACCAGTATCGGGTAAGCTAGATTCTCTGGAAAAATCATCGCCATTGATTTCATTTAATATACGGGACGTTCTTTTGCAAGTTGCATACTCAGGCACTGACTGATCTGGCTTTTTGGGAACTTTTACAACGTAATTTTCAAAACGATATGCAATTCCATAGCTACCCTCTCCAATTTTTCTTAAATTTTTAATTGAAATATTACCGCGTCTAATTTGAGCTGAAAATCTATCAATCATTTCAATTGGCTTATTCTGTAGTAATTGAGATGGCGTATTGTTGACTGACAATATATGGCATTGTGATTTAGTTAATTCATCACTGATGACTTTATTTTGAGTGATCGGGTGACCTACATATTTTGAGTAAGTAATCGCTATAACCATACTGTTTACCTTATTCATTATAGTGTTAAAAATAAGGTTGAATGTATATAAAATCACCGTTCTGAACTATAACAAAGCGGTGGTATTTAGCTGGTTATATGTGCATTCGTAGGGTATTAATTTTGTGTATACTTAATTTTCTTGATGTGGCTTTGAAACGATAATAGAAAATAATAAAAACCAATATAAGGCGAGCTAGATGGCAGAGATAGAATGGGTTAGTGCGATAGTCATTGCAATCACAATCGGTTTTTGGGCGACAGGGAAACTCCCTGAATATTTGGTGGCGTTACTGTTTCTAGCCGCGGCAGCATGTTTGCATTTAGCGCCGACTAATGTAATTTTTTCAGGATTCACTTCAGAAGCTTTTTGGCTTGTGTTAAGCGGCTTTATCCTTGGTTTTGCGATTAATAAAGTTGGGCTGGCGGAGCGTATTGCTCAACATATCTCAGGGCGATTTACTAATTCATGGTTGAAATTAATTATCGGAGTGGTGATCCTCGCTTATGGGTTGGCTTTTATCATGCCATCGAACATGGGGCGGATTGCACTATTGATGCCTATTGTGATGGCGATTGCGGATAAAGTCGGATTAGAAAGTGGCAGCCGAGGGCGTATAGGGTTAGCGTTAGCCGTCGGGTTTGGTACATTCCAACTTTCAGCCACGATATTACCTGCCAACGTACCGAATTTAGTGATGGCTGGTGCAATAGAAACCACCTACGGGATAAAGCTATCTTATCTAAACTACCTATTTCTCCATATGCCTATTCTGGGGCTAATCAAAGGTCTTTTAGTCGTTCTGTGTATTTATTTCCTATTTCCTGCCAAATTACAGGCGATAGCTGAACAAAAAAAATTACCACCGATGAGCCGTAATGAGAAAAAACTGGGTCTTCTTTTGGCGATAACCTTACTTTTTTGGATTACGGATACCACCCATGGTATTTCCCCTGCATGGGTTGGTTTAGTGGCGGCATGTTTATGTTTGCTACCGAAAGTGGGGTTTGTGACCAATGATGAATTTGTTCAAGCGGTAAATATCCGTACCTGTATTTATGTAGCGGGGATCTTAAGCCTAGCAACATTAGTGAGTTATTCCAATGTCGGAATGGTAGTAGGTACTTACCTTCAAAAATTATTGCCATTGGACCCTAATAGCCCATTTGTGGATTTTGGTAGCTTAGTTGGGTTGACCAGCGGGCTAAACTTTGTCGTAACGGCTAATGGTGTCCCTGCATTATATACACCGTTGGCAGAATCGCTCTCCAGTGCAACTGGGTTACCCATGATTGCCGTATTGATGATACAGGTTATTGGTTATTCAACGCCATTGTTGCCTTATCAGGCATCCCCCATTGTTGTGGCTATGGGGATGGGCAAAGTGCCATTAATGGATGGCGTTAGGTTATGTATTATATTATTTATACTGACTTTCCTTTTGTTAGTTCCTCTGGATTATTTTTGGTTTAGATTGCTGGGCGTGATCCCCTCTTAGTTTCATCAAAAGAGGCGATTTTGTTTTCAACGGTTTTCTTACCATTTTGCGTTAACCAACGGCTCATTATTTTATCGTAATGGGCCTTTTTTATTATCTAAAAAATATAGTTTCTATTTTTTGTTTTTTTTAATATAAAATGAAAAAAACAAGGAAATAAAATATGGAAATTATATTTATTGATGTAATTAATAAAGAGTATGAATCTTTGTGTCAATTATATTGGCAGGTTGAGGAAAATAGTCGTTTTTCATATTCAATGCTTAAATTAGAAGAAAAAACACAGTTAAAAACTAAAGAAATAAAAGCAATCGTTGCTCAAAGCTGTAAAGCTTATTGTTTAAAGCTAAAATGCGTTTCCTGTGGTGAAATAGAACCATTAAAAGATAGAAGTCATTTTAGTCATTTAGATAATTTAGAACATATATGTATTGATTGTATTCGTATTGAAAATGAAAAAGAGCGGTTAGAGAAGGTAGAATACATTGATATGATGAGGCTTTATAAAAAAGAAACCGCTATAAGTATCAATGACCTTTCCTTTGAAAATAGTGTTTTTTTACTTGCACTGATACGCCATAGTGCCGATGAAGACCTAATGTATTTAGAAAACCTTGAAAGTCAGAAGTGTAAAAAACTGACGCCGAGTGATGAATTTGACAGATTTATTATCGAACAACTCTATACAGCAGGTGTACTGGTTATTAGCTCAGTGACTAATTTAGATCGATTGTATATGAATGATGAATATATTAATTTCAATACAATTTTGATGTGCTGGGAGGTTGTTATTGCAGAAACAGATAACTTATCAGTTATTATTGATTTGTTAGAAGATAAGTTATCAAATATGCAGTTTTTAAACGAAAACAAAGAAGAACTCATCATGTTATGTAAAAAGAATAATTTATTTGAGTGCTTTTTTTATCTTAATAATGAAATGTCTGAATATGGCTTTACTTCTTTTCAAATTGGTGAAAAAACGACAAAAAACATTGCTAATTTATTAGAGAGTTTATCTGTTGGGCAAGTTTTTCATATTATCGCTAAGACGGTTGCGGATGCCTTTATCTATCACCAAAAAAAATCGACTAAAATCAATAAGGGGCAAGCCGCGAATTCTGTTGTTGATGCAATGAAAAGAATGCATGAAAGGTACTTTGCAAATGGATGGCAGATATATTCAAAATATCGGCCTCGTGATTATCCTCAATCAGTCATTTGTCAGGTTTTATTTGTGTTTATTCTGCATACGGATGATGGCGGAATTCATAAGCCGTTAAAACAAATAATAATTGAGGATGAAAGAGGTGTTTTTTTGACGCGGTAAATCGTTTATTTTGAAATGGTGAGTCGGCTATTGGTTTCCATAACTGACCCACCAAGATAAAACGTTATTTCAACGTCAATGAAAATATCCCTGTCGCAGGGATTGGCATAAATCGCTGGTACATTTCTTTGCGGGTAGCTTCAGGGTCAATATCGTTAAACAACTCTGGGTGCAACCATTTAGCTAATGACTGAAAGGCGATAATATTTTCGGGTGAATCATAGAAAATATGCCACAAACCATGCACTCGCCCTTGTTCGACCGCGCGCAATTGACCTATCGGCTTGCGCATCGAAATGGCTTTTAAACTCGATTGTGCAGCTTGTTCTGTGGCGGAATAGCCAACAGTGACCCCTGCTTTACCTTCAGGGAAAACCCCTGTAGCCACATAGACATCGGGCTGACTTGCCAAAATAAATTCTGGGTTAAGCTTGCCAATTGCCCCGGGAATAATTTTTTCACCAATTGCGATGCCATCAGCAAGGTTTATCATATCCGTCATGCTGCCTTTCCCCGGTGACCCGCAACATTCTTGCAAGCCGGGAAGATAATCCACAAAAATCGTTGGCTTATTTTTAGTTTCTATATTGGTTGGAATACGCGCAATAATTTCATCCATCTTTTGCTGGTAATAGGCATTAAATTCGTTGGCTTTAGCCTCTTTACCAATAGCTTGACCAAGTATCTTCATACTTAATTGAGTGTGTTTGATTGGGTGCTGACTAAAATCCACGTGAATTACCGCAATTCCAGCTGATTCGAGTAAACGAGCCGCTTCACTGCCAGCGCCGGGGCCATGGCCACCTGTTAAGGGTAAAATGACGAGATCAGGTTGCAGGGCTAAGGCTTTTTCGATACTGAATGTATCTTCTGAGCCACCGCCAACAGTTGGAATATCATCAATGTGTTTAAACACCGCCTTGTAAGCGGCATAACCTTGCACATCTAAATCACGAAAATCCCCTTGCCACCCAACGATGCGTTGAAATGGCGCCTCTTTTTCTAAGATGGAAAGTGGGTAAATCATCCGTCCTTCCCCCAGCAAAATGCGTTGAACGTGGTCAGGGACTTGCACTTGTCGGCCGGTAATATCGGTCACGGTAACTGCTTGGCTGTAGATGGAAAATGAAAAGAGACCGAATGAGAGTAAAGAACGTAATAATTTCATTGTTTTATCCTGTTATCAGATAGCGCAAAAGAGCGCCGTTTTTTCCACCAAATCACCACGCCACTGATGTACAAGAAGGGTAATAAAAAGCCGGAAAAAAACACAATAAGCAGCCCAAAGAAACCCAGTCCAATTTCGCTATGGAGAGTTGAAACCAAACCTTTGATTTCTTGGGCTGAAATTAATGAAGTGAATAAATTGGGGCGAGCTAGCAGCACACCGCTGAAGGCAATAATAAAAAGTGGGAGAGTAAAATAGATAGCAAAGAAATAGTGCCATTGGCGCCATTTTGCCCCATTTTTTAGGCCTTTTTTCCAATGCACTAACATGGAAAACACATTTTTCCTTGGCCACCATAATAGGGCACCACTCACTATTGATACGATCAACACCACGCCACAAGTCAATACCAACCAGCTTCCTATGTCAGGAGGTAATAGCAGCAAACGATGTAATGAAACCACTTTGGCAAAGAGTAAATCATCAAAAATAACAAACCCTTTTGCATCGGCATTGATTGGGTCAATAAAGGCGATGCCCAGTTTATTCGATGGGGTAACAGAGCCAAACACCATCGCATTCGTTGCAGGAATAAAGCCACTGTTCGGTGGTGCAACTCCCATTACTTTATTGAGCTGTGGATAGCTATTTGTCGCTTGCTGTCGCCAAATGTCTGACGACAGCAATGTCCCTTGTGTATGCGGCGTGGCATACAACACCTGTTGGCCAATTTCCCATTCTAAAATGGGTTTCTTCAGTAATAGCAGCGACCCAGAAATGCCTAAAATAGCAATGAAAAAACCGATCACTAAACCGAGCCATAAATGGATTTTTAGCCAATATTGACGTGAAGAATGCTTAGCCATCACGATCACCAGCGGTACCGTAATGAGGCAATCACGGTTCTATCAAAGCCAACAGAACATCCACCCATTGAACAACTGGTATAGTATTGTTTATTGGTAATATTGTTGACGTTTACACCCACTCGCCAGTTATTCAAGTTGGCATTGATCCCACCTAAATCATAATGTGCAGCAGCATCAAACAGGGTATTTGATGGGTTCGAAATAGTGTCATCATTATTCACAGGGGATGAACCTGTATAACGAACACCCGCACCAAGCCCTAAGCCTTGTAACTGCCCGCTTTGCAAGGTGTAATCTGCCCATGCTGACGCGGTGTGCTCAGGTAACCCTGTAGGGCGTTTACCTTTTTCTGAGGCATTGTTAGTTTTGGTGTTTTCCAATTGGTTATAGGTATACGCAGCGGTTAAATTTAGGCCATCAAATGGCGAGTAAACACCTTGTAATTCAACGCCTCTTGAGCGAACTTCCCCTGTTTGTAAGCTATTTAAATTATTTTTAGGATCGGCGGTGAGCATGTTTTGTTGCTTCAATTCAAACACCGCTAAAGTGAGATTGGTGTTGCTGCCTTCTGGCTGATATTTCAGCCCAGCTTCCATTTGTTTGGCAGTAATCGGCTTATAGTTATTGCCATAAAAGTTCACCCCGAGTTGCGGGTTAAATGACGTGGAATAGCTTACATAGGGAGCTAATCCAAAGTCAGTGACATACATAGCGGCGGTGCGGTAGGTAAATTTACTGTCCCGCTGTTCGGTAGATGTTTCACTCTTTCGATTGCGTGTTTTGCTATTCGACCAATCTTCTCTCCCGCTTAAAACCAAGATCACGCCGTTATCAAATTTCGCTTGCTGCTGTGCATAAACGCCCACTTGGTCGCTAGTTTGTAGCGTGTTTGACATCATATTATTGACAGGGCCGTAATCACCGCCGTAGCTCGGGTTATAAATATCGATTGAGCTCGCCTTTCCGGTCATCAAAATATAGTCTTCGCGAGTATGACGATAATCCACACCTGCAAGTGAGGTCATTTCGACGTTATCTACCCACCAGTTAGCCTGTAAGTTGTTGTCTAAACTCAGCACATCGCCTTTAATGCGAAAATGGTAAGCCACACGGTTTAAGGTTTTCATATCGGGAGAAAGGTACATTCCCTGCGCAATATTCGTATTTAAATCGGTATGGCTAAAACGTGCGCCTGAGTGAGCCGAAAAGGTTTCGTTAAAATCGGTATCTAATTGATAACCCAGAGAAGCTTGTGTTCTGTCATTTTTTAACCCTGGCTCATCGAGGAAAACATTGGGGTTTACCTTGCCATTGGGATTTGGTAATAAAGTGCCGTTTAAGGGTAAGAAAGGACGCGGAGCACCAAACTTATCATGGCTGTAATCGGCTAATACGGTAAATGCTGCATTGTCATTCGGTAACCATGTAAAGGCAGGGGCGATATAGACTTTATCGTCTTTGATGTGTTTGATTTGCGTATCACTTTTACGTACTAGCCCCGTTAGACGATAAAAGTATTTTTCGCTGCCATCAATTGGGCCACTAAAGTCCCCTTGTAGTTGGCGGCGGTCAAAGTTACCACCTTGTACTTCAATTTCATGAAGAGGCTGATACAAAGGCCGCTTAGTGATTTGGTTAACGATCCCACCTGGCGAGTTTTGTCCGTATAAAACGGACGAAGGACCACGAATGACATCAACGCGCTCTAAGCCATAAGGTTCTACTTTAGGCCATGCCTGCGCGGTGGTGCTGCGTAAGCCATCTCTTAACATTCCCGTGCTGGATGCATTAAAACCACGGATATTTAAGCTATCAAAGCGCGATGATGCTGCGCCGTTGGTTTGTAACACACCAGAGGTATAGCGCAGCGCTTCACCCACAGATTGCGCATTGTGAGCGCTCATTTCGTCGCGTGTGACAACACTGATGGCTTGTGGTGTTTCAATTAACGCGGTATTGGTTTTTGTTGCGCTAGTACTGCGAGTTGCCACATATCCCTCTACTTTTCCTGTTGGGGATTGTATAGGGGAGACGGTGACAATAATTTTTTCGTGTTTGGCTTGATTGTTTTCTTTTGAATAGGCAGCAGACGAAAAAATTAATGAAATAACAGTAAGATAAATAGATGAGTACGGATAATTTTTCATTGAGACGCGAACCCTAGCAAGAAAGATAAAACGAGAATGTATCTCATTTACACTTTTTCGCTATTCACGTCGCTTTGGGTATTCAGACTATTTGTTTATGAATATAAACATCTTATTGATTGGATTGATTAATAATCAACACAATGTTTTAGGTGAAAATCCAAATCGTTTACGAAAGGCTGTTGAAAGGTGTGCTGGGGAATAACCCACTTTCCATGCAATTGTCGAAACTTGTTCTGCACCGGTTGATAATAGACGATAAGCCAACTGGAGGCGTTGTTCTTGAATAAATGGTGCAATGGAAGAGCCAAACAGCTGTTTAAATCCAAAATTGAGTTTACGAATGTTGAGCCCGGATAGTCGGCTAAGTTGGTACAAACTTGGCGGTTGTGCTAAATCGGCTAAAATCAACGCTTTGGCTTCATTGAGTTTGCTTATGTCATGGCTGCTAAGTTTTGGATGATGAATAGATTGGTGGCTTTGTTGGATATGTTCAAATGAATGAGCACAAAGTTCGAGTACTTTACCTGTTAAATACATGTTTCCAAGTGCGCCACTGAGAGGGCAGTTCAGTATTTGATTTCCTAATGCAGTGAGGACATTACCTGCGTGTTTAGAAAGTAATTGGGGCCCTTGATGTTTTGCAGCGAGTAGCAACTCAGGTTGTTTAATGTGAAAGGAATCGAGTAAGTGTTCAGATAAGCACACGGAGACATAACGCACGTCATCCGCTTGTAAAAAGCGTTGCTGGCTTTCTTGCTCGTGTTGGTTTACAATCACGCATAATGATGCGCCCGACAACGAAACCGTTTTTTTATTATCAGGTTGGCATTCAAGTTCGCCATTCATCATTAAGATGAGTTTTACCCCTTTCCATAAAGGCTCACTGACCCATTTCCCTGCTTCTGGGGTCATTTTTCCCCGCAAAAAAAATGACCCTGTATCAGGTAATAGTGCCGTTATCTGGTTATTATCCATGCCTTATCACCTTGTTGATTTCACTGTGTCAGAGCTTTTATTTGAGGATATTATTTCACCTGTTCATTTTTTTCAATTTTATCATGGTATTTCACAGGTATTCTCATCGAGAATACCTGTGAAACAATCTTACTTACTCGGTAACAGGTCTTCTATTTCAGAATAATAGAGCGGTTTTTTTTCGTTAGCGCCAAGTGGCTTTTCAATAAATATATTTTTATAGACTTTTTGTATATTTAGTGTCCCTAATGAGGGATAACGTTTTAATTCAGTAGGCTGCGCTATAAGGTCGGCATCAATCACATATTTTTTCCCATTGTCATCCACTTTGACATTGCCATTGGAACCATAATCAAAAATGATAAGACCTTTTTGTTTAACAAAATTATAAGCATCATCATCAATAATATTTTTTCCAGAAACATACCTTGAAATTAAAATATCTTTTCCATTATCCAAAGTTATGGCTCTTGAAAAATTAATATTTTTATTTAATTTATTGAGTAAAGAGGAACAACGATTTACATCACTTTGCGGATTTATTTCATAGATATCATAAAAAGGAACTTTAATCACAAAATTTCCAACTCGATAGGCTGTTCCATAAAAACCATGACCTAGACAATTGGTACTATCAAGGTATAACGTTGAGGGTTTTCCTTTAGTTGCCGTGTTCAGGAAACCTTGATGGATATAGCCTCTATTATCTTTTGTTATATATTGAATATTTTCTTCTTTTATTCTTCTAACGAAAGAGTCGATAGTTTTAATATCTTCTAGTTTGGTTCTATTTATGGAGGTAATTGGTTTTTGTTTTTCAATTTTTTTGGTGATTTTACTTTCTTTTGATGGAAGGTAAGGAATATTTACATTGAATTTATACTGTTTTTTACAGCTATAATCTTTAATTTTCACGTTATCATTATTTGAATTTATACTTTTTATATAATCAACAATAAAATTTTTATTAGTCTTCTTTGGTTGGTAATCATAACGAAGGTTTGTGGTAACAGGGGGAATGATTGGTCTCATAATAATCTCCTTTTTAATATGTTACTTAATAATATTGAATTAGGAGATTATTAATTTAAAAAAAGGATAGTATTAGTGATTTTTCAATAAACTTTCCATATCACTAAATATAGATTGCCATTCACTATCATCGATTTCCATTAACCCCATATAGCGCAACATAAAAGCCCCTTCAGTTGCTAAAAATACCATGCGGGCTAATTTTCCTCTTTCTGTTGATGTGTCGAGGTTTGCGATGCGTTCCCGATACCAAATACGCGTGCTTTCGAGGTATTCAGGGGTTTGCAATAGCGAAGCCATCAATGAAGCGCCTTTTGCCATGGCGATTTTATCGTGCTGGTGGGTGGCTTGCATATGCGCCAAAACTTGCCCTTCTGGGGAGTTATCTTGTTCAACGGCTTGATTAAAAATCGTATCGTAGGACTGGCCCCATCGCTCAAACATCGCATCAATTAAGGCATCTTTGTTGCCAAAACAGTATTGGACGCCCCCTTTTGAGATACCCATTGCTTTTGCAACGGCATCAATCGTCAGAGCCGCAGCACCTTGATGAATAACAATATCTTCAGCAGCATCAAGCAGCTTTTCTCTGTCGATAGTTCGTTGACGTCCCATTTAGGAAAACCTCTTTTCAATACGTACGTATGGATTTATATTATAGCACGATCACCAATAAATGATGATCAAATAGACTCATTGAGAGAATGTTATGTTGACCGATTATAAGCGCTGGATAGTGCTTCTATTAGTTTCAAGTGTGTTGTTTCTTATCGTTATTGATGTCACGGTGCTTTATACCGCATTACCTAAATTAACGCACGATTTAGGGGCGACATCATCCGAAAAACTGTGGATTATGAATGCGTACCCGCTGGTGGTGGCTGGCCTATTACCCGCGGCTGGGATGTTGAGTGACAAAGTTGGCCATAAGCGGATGTTTCTATTGGGGCTGCCATTATTTGGTATCGCTTCTTTGTGTGCGGCATTTTCACCCACAGCAACCAGCTTAATTTTATCACGAGGTTTCCTTGCCGTTGGTGCGGCGGTGAGTATGCCTGCGACACTTGCCATTGTTAGGCACGTTTTTTTAGACCCAAAAGAAAGGGCGCTGGCAATTGGGATATGGTCTGCTGTCGCATCAGGCGGCGCGGCAATTGGCCCTTTAGTTGGCGGAATTTTACTTAACCACTTTTGGTGGGGGTCAGTTTTTCTGATAAATGTCCCTGTCGTATTATTAGTTATCCCTTTTGCGTATTTCCTGATCCCACAATGTGGTGGGAAAAGTCATAAAAAAATCGATATTTTAGGTTCAGTTTTAGTGCTAGTTGGCTTAATTGGTTCAATTTACGCATTAAAAGAGCTCGGTAAACCTTATATCGATTGGATGCATGTAGTGATTTCAGGGGCGATTGGGGTTTTCTTTTTGGTGGCATTTAAACGCCGGCAGATAGCGTCTGAATCACCAATGATTGATTTTGCCTTGTTAAAACAACCGAAATTTAGTGCGGGCATTATGATGGCGATTTTATCTATCGTGGTCATTGTTGGTGTTGAGTTATTGCTTAGCCAACGTTTGCAGCTTGTTTTAGGTTATAGCCCATTTGTCGCGGCGTTGTATATCATCCCTATTCCATTGGCTTCTGTGATAGCAGCACCATTGGCGGGTATGTATTTGCATAAATTTGGTGAGGTAAAACTAACCCTTTTTGGCTTTATTTGTACGTTAGTTGGTGTTGCCGGTTTAACGATGGTCTATCAAACCTCGACAGGAATATTGTTACTTTCATTCCTCTTTTTGATTGGTTTTGGTTTGGGCGCCATTTTTACAACGGCTTCCACGACGGTGATGTTAAACGCGCCAGATGAAAAAGCGGGGATGGCAGCCTCAATCGAAGAAATTGCCTATGAAATTGGCAGCGTACTTGGCGTCACTTTTATGGGTGGGTTGATGAGCGCGATTTATACGTTAAAGCTCTCTCTACCAGAAGGTATAACGGTTAGCGATAAAGCCTATGACAGCATTGATGAGGCATTATTAGTCGCGGAAAAATTACCACAAGATAAAGCTAATTTATTAGTTAATCAGGCAAATATTGCTTTTGACCATGCATTTTTAGCGGTCATGGTCGCAACGATATTTGTTTTGTTAATCAGCATTATCGTTTTGCCTGCTTTCTTGCGGTCAAAAAAGACGTCATCAGTTTATTAGAAAGAGGGAGCAATTAGCTCCCTTTTTTTACTTCACTTTACGGATCAAAAAGATAGCTAATAATGGACTAAGAGCGAATAACGCAAACAGCCAAATTGAGGCTTGTTGTGCGCCTACAATTCCTCCTGGATTCATTAACCCGCTATTGTTCACGACCACGCCAACCAAAGCAGCAGAAAGGGCTGTCGCATACAGTTGGATTGTAATAATGGATGAAGATGCTAAGTTTTCTTCACCTTCTGGAGCTGCATTAAAAACACGTAGAACAAGGTGAGGCCAGCAAACGCCTATCCCAAGGCCGACCCCCATCATTGCGACTAAATACACAATAAATAGCGGTAATGACTCGATAAGCTGCTGATTATGGGTTAAAACGGCTAACACAATCAGAGAGACAAATATGATGACCGGACCGGTTCGGATTATCTTCAGAACAATTGCCCCTGTTTTATTGGCGCTAAATAGTGCACCAATAGTCCAGCCTGCCGCCATGATTGCGGTTAAATACCCAGCAGACAGTGGTGAGAAGTGATGGATTGTTTGTAAGAAATAAGGCACATAGATTTCAGTTGTCATGCCGCCAACAAGCAAACACATGGTTAAGAAAATGACGCCAAGTGGGCTTTTCAGCGAATAACTGCCTGTGGGTAAAAGCCGTTTTCCATTTTTACCATCTAAACGTGCCATCGTAACTAGCAAGGCAATACCAATAATTAAACCGATAATATTTATCAACAGCTTATCGGACAGGCTACCAATGGAAATGGCGAGCACTGAAATGACCAATAATGAAATTGCCAAGAACGGTATCTTGTTATTTTGTGGTGTTTGAGATTGTTTTTTAGGTAATTGGTTAATCACAATAACGGAAAGAAATACCGCAACAGGAAGTAACGCCCAAAATGCCCAGCGCCAGTGACCGCCTTGTGCGAAAATTCCCCCAATAGCTGGGCCGCATAATGTGGCGATTCCCCACATTCCAGACACAACGCCCATGGCTCGAGACCATAAATTTTCGGTAAAGACGATGCGGATTAAGGCATAACTGAGCGCAAATAAAATCCCCCCGCCGAGCCCTTGCAATGCACGTCCTCCCAATAACACCAACATTGAGGGGGAGGTTGCACACCAAATGGAGCCTAGTGAAAAGAGGGTGAGGGCGATTAAATACGCCAACTTGGGCCCAAAGCTATTGAGTACTTTGCTTGAAAGCGCAGATCCGACAATTGAGGTGGCTACAAATAAGGTCGTATTCCATGCATAATATTCGAGACCACCAATATCATTAACGACACTGGGTAAGATTGTGGTGACGATATAAATATTGATAGCATGTAAGGCAACGCCCCCGGTAAGGGCGATAGTCAGTAATGCATTGGTACCGCTGAGTAAATCAGCCCACTTAGCCTGTGGTAAGGTCGATGTTTCATTGCTCATAAAGAGACCCGCTAGACGGAATAGGGAAAAAAGAGGTATTATCCAAGTAACAGCTTGGATAATAGAGTCGCATAATGATTAATGCAAGTAATTACTTTGATAATTTAAATCTAACACAAGCCGTCGATAAAGTGCTGTTTTGTATTAAAACCAAAGGGCCGATTTCGACGTCAGTGATAGCCAACGATTTAAATATGACAGGGGAAGCCGCAAGGCAACATATTCAAAAACTGACATCGATGGGGTTAGTTGAAGGCGCCCAGTGTTTATCACAAACAGGCGCTGGTCGGCCGCGGCAAAATTGGGTGTTAACCGAATTGGGGCATCAGCGTTTCCCTGACACCCATGCTCAGCTTGCGTTGCAGCTGATTGATTCTGTTCGGACTATTTTTGGTGATGATGGCTTGGAAAAACTTATTCACCAACGAGAGATTGAAAGCCGTGAAAAATATATCACCCGCTGCCTAAACTTACCGTTAGCAGAGCGCCTTGCCGCATTAGCTGAAGTACGCAGCGAAGAAGGCTACATGGCAAAAGTGGAGCAAGAGGGAGAAGATTGGCTTTTTATTGAAAACCATTGCCCGATTTGCGCCGCCGCAACGGCTTGCCAAAATTTTTGCCGCTCGGAATTAGCGCTCTTTCAAGAAGTGATAGGTAAAGAGGTAAGTATTGAACGTGAACAGTATTTGTTAGAGGGAGCAGGGCGCTGTGTTTACCGTATTTCAGTGCGCTGACGGCTTTTTTCCCTTTTAGTGATTATCCAAGCAAACAAAATACCTGATAACGCGCCAGCAATATGGGATTCTGTCGAAATATATTGATGAACGGGTAATAAGCCGCTCGCCATTGCACCAAAATAAAATAGCACTAACAATGCGATGGCGATGTCAGCGAATTTTCGGCGTAAAAAACCTTGGGCAATCAACAGCCCCCATAAGCCAAAAACCCAGCCACTTGCACCGACATGCACGGCATTGCGACCCACTAGCCACACCAGCAAACCTCCCACAACAATAATAAAGAGCGATGCAACGAGATAAAATTTGACGGTGTGGTGGAGTAATAGAGCGCTGAGTATAATCAGTGGGGGAAGGTTACTGAGTAAGTGATCCCAACTTCCGTGAATAAAAGGGGCAAACAGAATACCCACCAGCCCGTTGACAGTGCGAGGGATAATACCAAAATGAATTAGCCCACCCGCGGTTAAGCTATTAACCAGCTGAATGCCAACTAATAGGGCAACTAAAGCCACTAATAGCGTCACGCGGGGGTATTTCATTCCACTTTACCTAATGCTTGAACGCTTTCGACTAAAGAGGCGAGCTGGACAACCACCCGATCACCAATATCTGCATTATCACCACCAAGGGCTTTATGGCGCATAAAGTCTTTCTTGATTTGCTGCCAACGTGCGGCTTCTTTTTCGGTCAGTGTTCCTCGTAACTCTGCGAGTTTGAGTAAATTTTCCTCTGCACCCGTAGTCAGCAATTGGGCTTCACCGAGGTAGTGGTCATCTAATAGCCGCTCTAGCTCTTCATCATTCATAACAGAAGAGACTTTTTCGCTGAGTTTATTCATATTTCGGTAACTGCCCTGCAAACGAAATGCAGGCTCAGTGCGGTATTTATCCGACTGAGCGGCGCTGGCAATGTATTGTTGATTAACCTTCAATACAATGTCACGAAGCTTAATTAATTGTTTGATGACTAAAGTGATTTCATTAATTTCAGCATCGGAGTAAGGGTAGCTCAGTGTATTGGTTGAAACCGATTTACCCATGGCCTTATCCACAAGAAGATACAAGTCATTGAGATCTCTTAGTGCCAAAGGGGCTAAAACGGGGTTCGAAGTCAGGCTATTTTCGATATAACTTAATGCAAAAGCATCGTCCATCCCGCCTAATACCTCCCCGAGGTTATAGATATCGGCACGGTTGGCTAACATATCAGGGATACGGAACACTTCACCTGATTCGGTATAGGGGTTCCCTGCCATCACAACACAGAATTTCTTACCTCGCATATCGTAGGTTTTGGTTTTGTCTTTCCAAACCCCTTCAATACGCCGTGTTCCATCACACAGGGAAATAAATTTCTGTAAGAATTCAGGGTGTGTATGTTGGATATCATCCACATACAGCATGACGTTATTTCCCATTTCGAGGGCTAAATTGAGTTTTTCCAGCTCTTGCCTTGCGGTGGCATTCGGTGCCTGTGCAGGGTCAAGGGAAAGCACATCATGACCCAGAGCAGGGCCATTCACTTTCATGAAAATCAGCCCTAAGCGATCGGCTGCGTACTCCATTAAGGTGGTTTTACCGTAACCTGGTGGGGAAATCATTAACAAGAGCCCCATGAGGTCGGTACGTTTCCCTTCACCGAGTGCGCCAATTTGCTTCGCCATGTTATCGCCAATAATTGGTAAATAGACGTCATTAATTAGCTTGTTACGGACGAATGAACTTAATGGCTTCGCTTTAAATTCATGCAGTTTTAAGCGACTACGTTCCTCTGTGACGATACGTTGGCGCAAAGCTTGGTATTGACGGAACTCAGGGATAAAGCGTTTTCGCTGCCCGCGCATCCGACTAAAATAATTATCCAAACTGAGTGACAGTGTTTGGTTTTCAATGGTTGGGTGTTCCCCCAGTAAGCCACTGACTTTAAAGTAAAGGTCTGCTTCACTGTAACGGGCTGAAGCCACTTTATCTAAGATGATAATGGCAATTGCACCCGGTATATAAGGCACCAGATGTGCAAATTCAGGGGTTGAGCACAGCCCTTGCAGCCAATTTTGAATCAATGACCAACGTTGAGCGTAGCGCGTACCTAAATTTTGCTGGGAACGATTGAAATCAAGCCACATGTGGGCTTCTTCTAAGCGGTCTTGTAATGCTAAAACCAGTTCTTTTGCATATTTGCTGTAGACCAATTCAATCGGTGTCCGTGCTAATGCAAAGCTGAGGTATTCCGCAGCTTGTGTTTGTTCATAACTTTGGCACTGGATTGGATTATCTTGTAAAAACAAACTGATATTGGCTTCAATTTCCGCTTGTAGGTCAAGTAAGGCATTATCATTATGGAACAGCTGATGAATATTCATCGCGGTTCTGGCGCGTTCAGGCCAAAGTGCGGGAAACTCTTCGTTTTGAGCGGTTTCCCAGTAAATAGCGGCAATTGCCCGCGCAGTAGGACTATAACGCAGGAGATCGGCGCTCTCACCAATTGGAATTAATTTTTTTAAGATAGCAATGGCATCGTGGTCGTGAATACCCTTTTCATAGCCTTCTTTATAGCGCGGGCCTGCAAAATCGCGCACGATTTTTTCCAGCTTCTCAGGGGACGTTAACGCACTGGTTAACAACGCCATGCTGAGTTCATCTTGGCGCTTAGCGGCTGAGTAAATAATTGAATAAGCAAGGTATTCAGCGCGATAAACCGTCTCTGACTCAGATTCTAATGTTGCTGTCCAATAGGGCTGTAACTGCGCGAGTTCTGCATTTTCAATTGGTTCTTGAAAATCGGTGCCTGTGAGGTATACCCAAAGTTGGTTATTTTTAGGCAAAATAGTCAGGTCTAACTCTTGCGTGTTGACGCTAAAGCGGTGGCGACCCAATTTGATGACGTTACCGCCATCTTCAAAAATATCGGTTTTATCACGCAAAATGCGGATCGCTTGGTCGCGAGACGCTTTTAAGCGTGCATCAATATCATCAGCTTTAACGTTGTCGTTAATTTCCCGCAGTTTTTCGATGATTTCTCGCGTTTTTAACGCAAGCGGGTCTGAGGCAAAGAAGGCATTTAGCTCATCTTGAGATTGCAGACGGGTTGTTCTGCGTTGCAAGCTATCGAGTAGGCGATCGGCGGCCGTTAATAGGTTTTGTGCGCGGCGCTGGCGGTCATCAATGAGAATTTGTTTATGGGATTCAAAGGTTTCGAGTAATTCTTCGCGCTTGGCTAAGATATCATCAAGAAACTCATCGTGGCCACTAAACTGGCTTTCCAACTCTTCTAATTGAACCAGTAATCTTGATAGCTGATCATCACAACGCTCTGGGTCTGTCGCAAGGGACAATGCGTTGGTGATCCCTTGGCTAAATAAGCGGAATTGTGCGCCAAATTGCGCCACAGTTTCAACGCTGGTTTGGGACTTACGCTTTTGTTGTAAGCGAGCCCGTGACTGATTCAACTGCGCATAAATTTGTGAAATAGAATCAATGATATGGGTTTGCTGCGTCACATCATTGAATGACAGTGATGCCATTAAATTCGATAACATATCCAAATCAGCTGACATTTTTTCCATGTCGTTCATTGGGATATCTAATTGGGCGCTGTTTTGCGCTTTTTCGGTTTGTTCTTCAAAAACCGTTAATTGTGCTTTGAAAGGTTGTAGTGCTTTATCGCTAGCGAGAAAAACGGCGGTTTCTTGGGAGACATATTGTTGATTTTTTTCAATTTCGCCTTCCATTTCGCTGAGTTTTTCTAAATCCATATAGCGAAATTCACGCAGCGAAATCAAGTGCCCACGCTGTGCGTTTAGGGCATTTAAACCATCTACAAATTGCTGAATATCATTCCAGCTGTCGGGTAATGTGAGTGCTAAGAGCGATTTTTGCCGGCTAACGGCCTCATTCATCGATTTAGCTGACTGCTGGCGGATGCTCTCCACCTTTTCATACTCATCGAGGACTAATTCACTGGTTTGCGTGATTTCTTTGAGTAACTTACCAATTTCTAAACATTGCTCATCGCTAAACCAGTAGTACAAATCCAACAAGTTTTTAGGTTGCTGGCTGAGTTGCTCATAGCGGGTGATAGAGACCTGATTGCCTTCAATCTCTTTGGCAACATGCAATATTTCAGAAATACCGCGTACTAAATCTGCATTACCAATTCGGCCAAAAAAGCCCCCTCGAGCAGGCTGTTTGTCCGCAAACTCATCGGAGTAAAAAGGCGTTTGCCATACTTGCATTGGGTGTACGCGGGTGGCTTCTTCCCCTTCGCCTTCAAACAGCACCATTTTACCATCTTCAAGCATGGCATAGCCGTGCCCAATCAATGGAACGGACAGGGTACGTTCAATCAGGTTATAGTTGAAAAGTGCGATACGGCCTTGGTTCGGCGAATAAAAAACGTATAAAACGTCTTCCCCATTGGGTGAGCGACGTAAACGGCGAAAACGCATACCATCCATTGGTTGCTCAAAGGTTTTGTATTCACCATTTTGCAGGTAATAGCCACCGGGGAAAATAATACCGTGATCTTCAGGGAGTTGAACGCAAGCCTGCCCAATGGCGTCAATGCGCTGCACAGACTGGGTCAGAGTGTTGTAAACCAGATAACGCCAGCTTTCTTCCCGATAAGGCAAAATCTTTAAAATAATCAAACTGCCCGTTTGGGCATATTCAATTTGCGCATCATCGAGGGACTGGTTTTTATCCAGCACCACTTCACGGTAAATTCCTAAACCATCTTCTGTGTTATTTTCACACTTGATTGTTAAGTCGCCACCGATGGTTTCAACGAATACGGTATCGAGGATATTAATGTGCGGGTAACGGCCATTTACGGTATCTTCGCGAGTGGTTTTTTGCCACTCAAAGTCATAAGCAGGAGGGAGGGCGATATCACGCTCCCCTCGATTATCAATGTATTCAATACGCTGTTTATCGCTTGAAATCGACCAACGAAAAACGCGTACATCGGTAATGCGCTCGCCTATTTGGAAGCTCGCTAACAGCTTGCCATCACGCTCAACAAGTTGCAGTAATTGGGTGTTTTTATAATAGGTATAGAGCTCAGTAAAATCCTGAACAAAGCGGGTGTCATTTAAAAAGGTATCTTCATTGTCGACGGTTTCAACGTCAAATTCACCGTCATTTTCAATCAAACGATACAATGAAAACACATCATCAAGGTGCGTTTCTTTTTTTAATCCAAGGAAAACGTTATAACCAAATAACAACCATTCACCCACGCGAATAATATCTCGGGCTTGGCAGTTATTTTCAGTACGAATACGAATACGCCCAATAATATCCATTTGGCTTTGGCCAAATTCTTCTAAGCGTTTTTCATTGAGCTGTGTCGCTTTTTGATGAAGTTGCTGGCCTTGTTCGGTCAGTCGCTTACGTAATATTTCATAAGCGCCCCCTTCTGCAACAGCGCTATCGAGTATTTCTTGCTCGCGATCCGTTTCCTGAAAATCTGACATGGTGCAGCGAATTCCCTTAAGATGGATTAAAAAACAAAGGCAATAGGGGGCAAAAAGGCCCCCTCAGATTTTGATTAACTAAAGTTGGTCATCAGTGGGTGGAACGGGTTTCGCCGTTACCGTTTTTGCTAATTGGCCTGCGCCTTTAGCAGCCATAAAACCATTGATAAGGTCTTGAACTTCAGGGTTTTTCAGTAAAGCCGCTACATCGATTTTTTTATCTTCTTTGCTGCGGTTAATCAGCTTTTCGACATTTTCTTTAGCGAAGCTGCTTTTATCCATGAAGCCATCAACAGCCTTACCTAGGCTAAGTGCTTTAGAGAAGGTATTGAAGAAGCTGCCATCGCCACCGACAATTTCGATGTTAGTTTTGCTAAGCGCTGCGGCCAAGACATCTGCCTGCTCACGGGCAATTTCTTTGTTTGCATCAATAGAGGCCATGGATTGCTCAAATTCTTTTTCAAGGCGCATACGGAATTCTTCATGGGAACGTGCGGTGTCGCTGAGGTGATCCATAGATTTGAATTTGTCGGTTAAACCGTCAGCTTCGGCTTTCAGGCGCTGGCGGATAACTTCTGCTTGTGCTGAACCTAATTGGCCTTCACCGCGTGCTTGTGCCGCCAGTTTCTCTTCAAGGACTTTCGCGTCTGCTAAACCTAATTTTTCTTTCGCGTTAGCTTGTTGCTCTTCACCACGCGCTTGTGCCGCTAATTTCTCTTCGAGAATTTTCGCTTCCGCAAGGCCTTGTTGCTGTTCTGCTTTCGCTTTGGCTTCCATCACTTGCGCTTCGGTTAAACCTTTTTCTTTCAAACCACGGGCTTCGGCTAACAGTTTCTCAGCGGTGATATTGGCAAGCACTAAACCTTCTTTTTCTTCGGCTTCAGCAGTTGCTTGGCGAACGCGTGCTTCGGCTAAACCTAACGCAGCGTGTTCTGCCTCAATCCCTTCTGCTAAGCGTTTTTTCGCTTCCGCTTGTTTGGCGGAGGCTTCTAATTCGGCTTGTGCCATGGTGCTGATTTCTTCCGCTTTGTGTTTTGCGCTGGCTTCATCGGCTTCAGCTCTTTTCACTTGGCGAACTAATAACTCTTCTGCTTCTGCTTGTGCATTGATGACCGTGACTTGGCGCATACGTTCAGCTTCAGAAACTTCACGGACTTCTTTAATGCGCTCTTCTTCTTGTGCCACGGTTTTTTCAACGGCAACACGTTCGCGGATCACATTCGAGATATTTTTGCGTTCTTCTTCTAAGGCTTTTTCTTTTTCAATGCGTTGCAGTTCAACTTCGCGTTCACGAGCAACGATTTCCAGCTCACGTGCACGGCTAACGCGCTCTTCTTCAATGGCAACAGCACGGGTGCGGTTTTGTTGAGCAACTTCAACTTCACGCATACGGTTTTCTTCACGAATTTCAATTTCTTGCTGAGTTTGAATACGTGCTTGTTCCGATTTTAGGCGCTCTTCTTCTTGAACACGCAGTGTTTCTGCTTGTTCACGAGAACGAATATTGTCAATTTCACGTTTTTGACGTGCTTCTGCATCGGCTTGTTGGCGCTCTAAGGCTAAGCTCGCTTCACGCGTTTCCACATTTTTCTTTTGAATCGCTAACTCTTGGTCACGTTCTTTTTGGTTAGTTTCAATGTTATGGATAGCGGTAATTTCAGTGATTTTACGAATACCTTCGGAGTCAAAGATATTGTTTGGATCAAGGGCAGATTTTGGTGTTTGCTCTAAGTAGTCAATGGCAACGTCTTCTAATGCATAGCCATTAAGGTCTTTACCAATCACGTCAACGATACGGTCACGGAAGTTTTGGCGGTCTTCGAAAAGTTTTGCTAAATCAAACTGCTTACCGACTGTTTTTAGCGCCTCAGAGAATTTTGCACTAAATAAGGTGCTGACAGCTTGGTGGTCAGAAGCGCGGTCGACCCCAATGGCTTTTGCCACTTTTAGGACGTCTTCGGTGGTTTCATTTACACGTAAGTAGAAGGCAACGGTGATATCTGCACGCAAGTTATCATGGCAAATCAAACCGTCCTTACCACGGCGATCCACTTCTAACGTGAGAAGGGAAATGCGCATAAATTCTTTTTTGTAGATAACAGGGTAAACCAGCGCTCCGGTGAAATGCACTTTGGGTTGTGACGACATATCGTTCACAATCAACGCGGTACCTTGTGGGACTTTGATATAGAAGGCTTTAAATAATCCAAAGAAGCCTAAAATAATGACGATGATCCCGCCAATAATGGTTAAAAAGGGCATTAATGCAGCCAAATCCATATTTCTTCTCCATAGGTTCCGACGTGGTCGTTATTTTAAATAGGCAAGCAAAGGTTTATTGTCTATATCGTGAAAATTAATGACGAAATTCATCTTCCGTCACGACTTGGTAACTGTGGGACTGCGCGTCATAACTAATAATGACAACCCGATCGCCCCGTTTTAAATTCTCGTCTGACGGTGCGCGTATCTGTAAAATTAACCCTGCACCGCCGTCTTCCAGCGTCGCTTCCCCATTTTGTTCACTCACTGACCCTGAACGCACGGTTGCTAATTTGCCAATAAGCTGATGTACAGTTTTCGGCTTATTAAGGCTAACGAGTTTTTTACGAACGGGTTTTAAGCACAAGGCGGTGAGGTGAAGGGAAATAAACAGTGTGATGGCAAATACAGCAAAGCCAACAAGATAGCGTAATAAAGTTGAATCAATAAAACGGATAAAACCATAAACGCAGAAGTAGCTGATTACCCAGCCAAATAGCGTAAATAAGGTTAGAATAATGGTGACCGGAATTCCGGCTAAGCCCAGTTTAGTGAGCCAGCCAGCAAAGCCCGTAGCGTCGAGCCCTGCATCAAATTCAGTATCGATGTTGAAGACATCAATATCAAGTAAGCCGAACGCGGCACATAGCCAATAAAAAAGAACAATAATGAGCAAACCACTAAAAATAATGGTGGGAAACATCAAACTACTCTGGAAAAACAATCCCATAAGGTATTCTCTTTATTGTTGTTTCGGGTTAATGGCAGATGCTTTGTTTGTGGCCTCATTGTATGTAACGCAATAATAGCGTTTTTAGCCAAAAGCTGTATCAGACAAGTCTTTATCGCCGATATTTAATAATATCTTGCTGTTTTCTCGTTATAATTTTCTGAGGTTATTCTTAAAATGGTAACGATAACCAAACCTACTGATATTGGTTTATTTTATCACCATTCGTAAATGGATGATAATGATTATCATCTAAAAATAAAGGTAAATATACTCCTTGGCAGACAATTGCCAAGGAGTCAGAAAGGAAAACTAGTCGATTAAGTTGAGGAAAGCCGCGCCACGAGCCCCGCCAGAATCACCATAGCGGGCTTTTTCAATGGCAGGTAAAGTGGCAATGCCATATAGGTATTGAGGAAGTACTTCAGGCAAACGTTGGTAAATCTCTTCAAATTGCGACAACCCACCGCCGAAGACGACTAAATCAGGGTCAAAAACTGTAATGACCTGCCCCATAAACATCGCGAGCACAGACATATAGCGCTCAACGTGTTCAACCGCTTCAGGGCTTTGTTGATGGTATCGCTCAATAATTTCAATCGCAGAGCGTTTTTCCCCAGTAAATGCGGCATAAATACGTTCAAACCCAGGCCCTGAAAGGTAAGTCTCGAAACAACCTGTCTGTTCGCAGCCACAGGTTATTTCAGGAACCGTGTCACCTAATAATTTTGCGGCTCGAATACTGAGATTCATATGACCAATCTCGCCTGCAATACCATTTTTCCCTGATAGCACTTTGCCATTAATGACAAATCCACCACCAACTCCGGTACCTAAAATCAACCCTAGCACGGTTGGATAGCGCTTAAATTCAGGATCCCAAGCCTCGGATAAGGCAAAGCAATTGGCATCGTTTTCTACTTTTACCGGGCGTTGTAAAGTATTGGCTAAGTCATGGATCAGCGGCTTGTACTGTGCAGCAGGGACGTTAGTGGTAAATACGGTGCCTTCTGCGTGATTCACAATGCCGGGAACACCAACGCCAATTTTCCCTTGGCAATTGAATTTTTCATCGGCTTCTTGGGTGAGTGAAAGAAAGACATCCAGCAGCGCTTGATAGTCATTTTTGGGGGTAGGAACGCGTTTTTGCCAGACTTGATTAAGTTCATTATCAAAGACTGCCAGTTCAATTTTGGTTCCGCCCATGTCAAAGCCGTAATACATTTTCATCTTCCCCAAATGGTGTGTTTATCACCGGTAATGACGTATCCACTTGATAAACAATTAAATGATCGTATGTGATGGTTTAATTATACAAAAGATTATGGCTAGAGAAATTATCGTTTTGGTTTTTATTTTTGTTCAGTGAACTAGAGGTGCAATTAGGGCGGTAATTATTTCTATCAGTGATTATTATTTTATTGATTTACATCATTTACGGATGTTCATAAAAAGAGAATAAATGGATCTCAAAAACTTAAGTCAAATAAAGAGGTTCTATGGCTCGGGGATTCTTTTATATCACAGAAAAAAAACGTCGCCGTTATGGTGTTGCTTTCTTTGTCGGTATTATCAGTGGGATTGTTTCTGCATTTGTGAAATGGGGAGCTGAAGTGCCTTTGCCTCCACGCAGCCCAACTGATATGTTTAATGTGGCTTGTTCACCTGAAACGCTGATCCGCGTTGCAGAGCAAGTTGATTGCTCGCGTAATTTCCTCAATCCACCGTATGTTTTTTTAAGGGACTGGTTGGGGATGGTGGATCCCAATGCCGCTGTGTACACCTTTGCGGGGCATGTCTTTAATTGGGTTGGCGTGACGCATATTCTATTTTCATTAGTCTTTGCGATAGGTTATTGCATCGTTGCTGAGATTTTTCCAAAAATTAAATTATGGCAAGGCTTGTTAGCTGGGGCATTAGCTCAGTTGTTTGTCCATATGATTTCATTCCCTTTAATGGGCTTAACACCACCACTTTTAGACTTACCTTGGTACGAAAATGTCTCTGAAATTTTTGGCCATTTAATTTGGTTTTGGTCAATTGAGATTATTCGTCGCGATTTAAGAAACCGTATCACCGGTGAGCCAGATCCTGAAGTTCCGCTATCACAAGGTTATCGTTAAGGTTTTTGATTTTCACCTCAACTCACTGGCGTTATTAGAAAAATAACGCCAGTCTTTTTCTCTTTTCTCTTTAGATAAAGAAAATAATTGCACGCCATTTCTAAACGGTGTATTGTTATATTATAACATTACATTTAGGTGGTTATTATGAAACAAGGGATCCATCCTCAATATCGCACAGTGGTTTTCCATGACACCAGTGCGGATGCCTATTTCAAAGTGGGTTCAACGATTAAAACTGAAAAAACGATTGAATTTGAAGGCGAAATTTTCCCGTATGTCACACTGGACGTCTCTTCTCAATCCCATCCATTCTATACCGGAAAACAGAAATTAATCTCCCAAGAAGGGAAAACTGCACAATTTCAGAAGCGTTTTGGGCGTTTTCTGCAAACAGAGGATAAGTAAACGTGAAAGTGTTGAGTTCATTAAAAACAGCAAAAACACGCCACCCAGATTGCCAAGTGGTTCGCCGCCGTGGGCGTGTGTATGTGATTTGTAAAACCAATCCGCGTTTTAAAGCAGTACAAGGCTGTAAGAAAAAACGTTAAATCTGCGCTTCAATTCCCTGTATTTTGATAAATCTGGGATGTATGGATATATTTCGTACATCTCAGTCTTTTAAATAACAATCCGTTATATTCCATTCATAAAAGCAGAAACACCGGTTCTAATTTGCTCTCTTAACCATAATGTCTTGGAGTTATAGGCATTTCGTTTATGCCACAACATTAAAAAAGGAATATCGAGTTGTTGGTACAAACTTTCGTCGATAGGGATCGGAAGGCATACTAAATTGAGTTTGAATTGATTGACATAATGTTGGCAATAACTTGGCGCACAGGTGACCAATGAATGCCCTGAATGAGATGCCATTAATAATGATTGTTCAAATGATGAGTATGATAAATGAATATGACGAGCGAGCTGTATACTTTGCAGTAGGTCATCTAAAGCCCAAGGAATGCGGTTGCTGTATTCAGTGCTAATATGTGGGTATTTCAGAAGGTTAGTTAAATTCCATTCTTCCTTTAGAAGTGGATGGTCCCGCCGCACAAAAGCGAGAGGCCTGTCAGTGAAGAGTATTTCAAAATTAAGAATATCTGGAATTAATTTAATGGACTCTTTTGATTTGTGATGACTTTCCCGACCTAAAACACCGATATCAGCATCACCAGCAATGATACTTGCAAGGGAGTTATAATCCCAATCATGGACTCTTACACTTGATTCAGGGTATTGATTCAATATTTTTAATGATAAGTCGTGTAGCATGATGAGATTAAGAGGCGCTTCCATCATTAGACGGAAGTTGATCCCTTTGGGTTTTTCTGTATCGCGAATATTGGCTATATAGTTTGATAAATTTAAAAATTCAGGTAGTGACTTTTCAATTTGGTGCATTAGCGGGGTTGGAACTAACCCTTGCGGACTTCGAATAAATAAGGGGTCACCAAACCAATCACGTAGTTTTGCCAATGACTTACTCACTGAAGAAGGCGTAACAGATAAGCGGTTCGCCACTAAGCTAACACTACGTTCTTCAAGAAGATATTGCAAAATAATCAGTAAGTTTAAGTCTAATCGATGCAATATCTTATTCATAGATAGCAACCTCACTCTTCGCTTGGGAAACAGGTATTTTGAGTAATGTGAACCCAATCATACCTGTCGCTAATAAGATAATTAAAAGCATATTTAAAGACGATATGCCAACCCAACCCATTATCCAAATATACAATGACGCAAAGCTTAATTGCCCTATAGCTAATACTGAGCTGGCCAATCCAGCACGCTGAGTAAAGGGAGATAAGGCTTGGCTCATAATGATCCCAAATAACATTGAAAACCCAGCACCACAGAATGCAAATACGATAAATAACAGAGCTATATGGTTAAGATAATTGATAAAAACCAATAGTATTAATGCATTAAGTAAAAATAAACTGAGTGCAGTATATAGGATGGATTGATTTTTAAATAAGGAAATTAATTTAGGCATTGAGAATGATGTCACCATACTGACTACAGCCAGTAACGCCATTGACGTTGAAAATTCCCCTGCCGTAAAACCAATGTTAGTCATTAAGATGATAGGTGCAACATTGACATAGGTTAGAATAACAGCCATTCCGAGGCAGGATATAACTAAACGAGAAAGAAATAATTGATTAAATAATTGCTCATTTGATTGTGGTAACTTTTCCATTGTGGAAATTACAGGTTTAGTCTCTTTAATAGAAACCAAGCAGAAAACAAAGCTGAGTGCTGCATAAGCTGCCATGAAATAGAACATTGCGGACCAGTGATAGAACAGTAAAAGAATAAAACCGATAACTGGGGCAAGGACAGGAGCAATGCACGTGATACCATTCATTGCAGATAAAATCTGAGTTCTTGCCTGAGCCGGCAAGACGTCACGTAATAATGCGAAGGTGACGACATAACAGAAACCTGCCCCAATCCCTTGCAAAAAACGAGCGCCTAGAAAGACAGAAACGGTTGATGCCGTGCCCACCATTACGGATGCAATGGTAAACAGCAGTGTTCCAATCAAGAGAACGGGTTTTCTACCTATATGATCGGCACACCAGCCGGCGATGAGCATGGTTGATGCCATACCCGCTAGATAAATGGAAAATGCCGTGTGTAGTTGGTTTTCACTGGCTTTTAGGTCCGCAGCAATAAGGGGAAGGCCTGGTAGGTGCAGGTCAACGCCAATTGGATAAATTAACACTATCCAAAAACTAAAAAGGACATATTTGTTCATCGTGCAAGACCCATTTCTATGATAATTAGCTTGATTTTACTTATCTGAGTAGGCTCTATGTAGGGATAAATGGTGAAAGGCAATTTTCCAATTTGGAAAAAATATTCAGATATTTCGTCGATCATTAGTTTTGTTACTAATCATTCAGTTAATAGTGATGAAATTCACTTGCACACTGGGGCATATTTTGTCAGGTTTAATACATCCGAAAAATTTCTAGCTTCAACTTATGAGAATGCCCGATGAATGATAAAAATGGCAGCATCTAAGAGGGCTTGAGTCGGAACTGGAAATTTCTTGGTAAAATATTAAACAAACAGGGTGAATAGAAATGAAAAATGTAGGATTTGTTGGCTGGCGAGGAATGGTTGGCTCTGTACTGATGCAGAGAATGGTTGAAGAGCGTGATTTTGATGGAATTCGTCCTGTGTTCTTTACGACCTCACAACATGGTGCAGAAGCACCCACTTACGGCGGCCACCGCAGTACGTTACAAGATGCGTTTGATATTGACGCACTAAAGGCATTGGATATTATCATTAGCTGTCAAGGTGGTGACTATACCAATGATGTTTATCCGAAACTGCGTGAATCTGGCTGGAATGGCTATTGGATTGATGCGGCATCTTCATTACGTATGAAAGATGATGCGATTATTATTTTAGACCCAGTGAATAACCAACACATCCAAGATGGATTAAATAAAGGCGTTAAGACCTTTGTTGGCGGTAACTGTACGGTGAGCTTGATGTTAATGTCTCTGGGCGGTTTATTCACCAATAATTTGGTTGAATGGGCATCTGTTGCCACCTACCAAGCGGCATCAGGTGCAGGTGCACGTAATATGCGTGAATTGTTAGCGCAAATGGGTTCATTACACACGCAAGTGGCAAAAGAACTGCAAGACCCAGCATCCGCAATTTTAGATATCGAGAAAAAAGTGACCGACTTTACCCGTAGCGGCACAATGCCAACGGATGCTTTTGGTGTGCCATTAGCGGGCAGTTTAATTCCGTGGATTGATAAAGCGCTGGAAAACGGCCAAAGCCGTGAAGAGTGGAAAGGCCAAGCGGAAACCAACAAAATCTTAGCAACAGGTAATAACATCATTCCAGTAGATGGTTTATGTGTTCGTGTTGGCGCACTGCGTTGTCATAGCCAAGCTTTCACCTTAAAACTGAAAAAAGATATCCCATTAAAAGAGGTTGAGCAGCTGCTGGCTTCTCATAATGACTGGGTGAAAGTAGTGCCGAATGACCGTGAAATTACTATGCGCGAGCTAACACCCGCGGCAGTCACTGGCACACTAAGCACGCCTGTAGGGCGCCTGCGTAAATTGAACATGGGCCCAGAGTATTTGTCTGCCTTTACAGTTGGTGACCAACTGTTATGGGGTGCGGCTGAACCGCTGCGTCGTATGTTGAGAATTTTACTGTAATTACAAACGAATACCGAGCTTTATCAAGCCTGCACATGAATGTTGTGCAGGCTTTTTTCGTTAAAGGGGCTCGGTAATTTATTGTGTTTTGTGGGGATGTTGTTGTGGCTGGTGCTCTAATTCTTTTGCTAAAAAATAGTTCAGGAACGTTCTGATCACGGCGATGATACCTAATTTGATCAGGCTGTCTAAATCAGGGTCAACCGTGGTCGCTAAAATATCTGCGGCTAACTGAAATTCCAACGCAGTAGCTAGCCAGTCACCAAAACAATAACGTGCAGTTCGCGCGATTTTGACACGGAACCACACAATCAATGTTTTGATTAAACCAATAATCACACAGATAACCGAAATAGCTTCTAATAGCAATTGAAGCACGTGAACACTAGAGCCTAATAATTCACGTAAAAAAGTTAACTCAAACATAAAAGCCTCGATATTTAGATGAAACTCAATGCGTTAACTATGGGCAAAGATTAGCAAAATATCGAGTTTTATTGTGGGTCTATCGCTTCTGTTGGTAATTGATTTATGGATAATAAGTTTCGGTTACCATCAATTACGTGAATGTCTTTATCCAGTTGATAACATTCACGTAGGGGCGATAAACAGCCTTGCGAGGCTTGATGGCGTATACCTAACCAATCACTGATTAACCAATAGTTATTCGCCGTTGAGTAGGGACTATTTAACGCTTTTTCCGTTAATGTATATTCTGGCGTACTTCGGCTGTACCAAATAAATAATGGGATTTCATAAGCTTCTTTTCTCGGATTATTCACACCATGGTGGTAATGAATATCACCATCACTGTCTAAACGCTGAAGGGCGTGATCAGCAAAAAACATCAGTGTGGCGGGTTTACCGTCTATTTTCTGCAATAGTTTTTCAATAAATGCATCGGTATAGGCAATGGAGCTGTCATAACAGTCATCATCCTCTTGCCCGCTCATTTTTTTGAGTTGATCTTCTGGGAAACGGTTACAAGAAGGCTCATGGCTTCCATAAGTGTGCAAAACAATCAGCTTTTTCTTTGAGGTATTGTCATTAATCGCGTTCTCGAAATCATCAATTAATTCATCATCATAACCTACAAATTCGTTCCATTTTTTGTCTTGCGACATACTGGCTATTGCGGATATCACGCTGGTTTTTTTATTGGTTTTACCTTGGTTACTGAGCCAATAAGTTTTGAACCCAGCATGGTTTGCTAGTGAAATAATGTTATCCGCATAATATTTTTTATGCTGTATTTGTGTGAGTTGGATATTGGCAAGTGAAATTGGCACAGACAAGATGGTCACCGGAGCAGGGGAGTAAACTTGCGTGAATACTTGCATCTGGTTTTGGCGGCTTTTCAGGTTTGGTGTTGTGTCATAATTATAACCATATAGGCTCATATGGTCGCGGCGTAGCGACTCGCCAATCACTAACACATAAATTTGTGTGTCGCTGGGGGTTTTGTCGTAATGAAAAGAGATCTTCTGCGATGATATCTGCTCTATTTCCCTATTTTCATAAAAATTTTTCAGTAAGGCTGCCGCATTATAAAAGGGGGAGTTTTGCAGGTATTTTTCCCCAACTAATAAATGGCTATCGGGCTGTTTAAGTAACGATGAATAATAAATAGGAATAGAAACCAGAAAGCCAGCCACCAATACCTTATTCAATTTGGTTACACGAGGTGAAATGTATTTTGAACATCGATGAATGCTAACTAAATACAAAGTAAAAACAATTAGATAAAACGCAACATAACCTATGTTATACGACAACATCCCCACAGTTTCATTGCTATTGGTGTTAATGAAGGTTTCGGCAATCGAGGATGAAAAACGGATGTCGTGTTTTTGGTAGAAAAAGAAGGAGATGGATAGATTAAGTGCCCAAAAAAGTGCAATAACAGTGGTGAATACTTTACCGAGTCGCGTTCGATAGGTACTTGCACACAGCACCATCACCAATAAGCCTGAGATGATAATAGCGATATCTGTCGCTGTACTCACATCCCCACTCAAAAAAACAGGGAGTGTCGAAAAAGCTAAAAAATAAGTTAAAGCAATTAGTTGTCGCATAATCATTATTATCTTTTATGTATTTGAACCTTGCCTTGCTGAAGAATGAAAAAGGTTTTTTATTGGCTAACATTTTATTAACCAAACGTATTAACTGTTTATAACATGAAAAAATATAAGATAATCAAAAGAGTGGCGTAAATGAATGTAAAAGAGCGTGAGGTTGAGTCAGAAAAAGCTCCATATAATTGATAATGCAACTATTAGGAGCTTTTAGTCATTAACTAGGGTTAAAACGACAAGGAAAATTTGGCATTAATATTGTTATTGTCGTAATCGTTAGATTTTAGCTTGCTGTAATCGACAGATACTTTATAACCGTCACCAATGTCTAAGTTTGCCCCAACCCTTGCAGTCACACTATCCCGAGGGGCATAAACGCTTTGTGAAACAAACTCAGCACCCGTTTGTGGGAACTTTAAGTCTATCTTTCGCTCTAGGTTGCCATATTGGTGTTGCCAGCCAAGCTCACCATATAGGCCAAGTTGAAACTGGCTATTGAGAGCCCAACGGTTATCAATACGTAGCCCTAACATGGAAAGTAAAGTGGCAGTGCTTTGTTTGTCAGCACTTAATATTGATCGAGTCCCATCTTCATACATGGCTTTGTTGTGTGTATTGATATAGGCAAAATTTGTAAAAGGCTCAATATTCATGAAAGACGTTGTGAAAGGATAAGCCGCTTCAATAAAAGCTTGGCTTGATGCAATGTCGTAGGTCGATGTATTGGTATCCGTAGACATCTGCAGGTTCACATATCTTTTTATATCGATGGCAGTGCTGCTATATTCAAAACCACCTCGAAGAACAATCGGTTTTATGTGTGCGCCGCCATAAGCTGCTATGTGGTAGCTGACATTATCGCTCGTGTTACCCGCGCTGGATAATGAACCTTGAGTAGCACCTAAGGCGATGCCCGCCATAATGCTATCATGATAAAACCGCTGACCTAGGCCGATGAACACACCATTTGCAGAGGCGTTATAGCTGGTCGAATTATTGTCACTGGGCCTATTTTCTTGTTGAAATAGCGTGCTCAGCCAGAAGTCCCTTTTATTCTCATTGACCTGATTTAATGACTCGGAGGCGCGAACCTGCTCAAGCAGTTTTTGTCGAATAGGCAGCGTGTTGTTGATTTTATTTGATAATATATGTGCATGAATTGGTTTGGATAATTCATATATTGTATCTTTCACAGTGTTTTCATCAGATAAAATCAGGCTGGTATATAACGGGTGCTGCTTTGGCAAAGTATCAAGTACGGTTGCAATGGCTTTTTGGTTTGGTGTTTCAGCGAAAGAAGCAAATGGAATTTCACTGCGTGAAAAGTTTAGGATGACGTCATTTGGTGAATACATGAGTTTAGATTTAACAAAGGTATAGCCGGGCTGTACCGAATCAAACTGGCCTTTTACCCCTTTTTTTGCACTCAAGATGACATATTCTTTATCCAACAACTGAACGATTTGTTCTGCGGTGAGCGCGGTTTTTTTACCCTGAAACGTAACACTGACAGCCCCTCCATTTAACACTGCCAAGCCTTGGCTATTAATCTTGTCACTTTTCCCATCCTCTGTAATTTCAACAGGATATAAGCTATCGGGTTCAAATGTGACAGCGTCGGCAATCTCGATAGTCACGGCTTTATTTTTACCGGGGGTAATCGCCCCACCGCTTTTTACGGTTAAGTTGCGAATTGGTCCATTACCCTTAAGTAGCCCTCCGTTATGAATACTGACATCGTGCATTTTCCCATTATTGATAACGAGCCCTGTGTGTATGTCTAATGGGGAATTCAAACTACCGTTTATGGTTAGCTCTCCACCATTGACGGATGACCGTGTTGCGTAAGTATTTTCGCCAGCTAAAGTGATATAACCTTCGTTGAGGTGTAGGCCAGCAAAGCGATTGTTGCCTGATAAAATGAGTGTGCCAGTGCCGGATTTGATTAATTTCCCAGGGCCATGAAGGTTTTTTTTCCATTCATCGTTAGTTAAATATGTATCTAAGCTATACGCACTTTTGTTTTGGCTAATCATAAAGTCGTCATAGAAATAAGTCGGACCATCGTAAGCTTCAGGTAGATTGATTAACCCCCAATAGGTATTTGGGTCATCTTTGTTGATATTCCAGCCAGAAATAGATTCAGGGGAGTAGGCGGTGTTGGCGATAATACTTAGCCGTTGTTCTTCTGTCAGATAGGCAAAACGCATCCGCAGTAAGTTATTGGCTAATTTAGGAAATTTATCGGGGGTGAGAGTGGGTACGGTGTAGGCATTTCCAACTTCGAGGCTGTCTTTGGGGTCGGTAGCAAAGCAGTTATTGAGAGAATGCCGGCATTGACTGGGTAAGCTGGAATAGGCATCTTTGGCTAAGATGGCAAATGATTTGGCAACCTTGTCATCTGCTAAGTGTTGGGCAAGTAAATAATAATTCCCTGTTCGCGAAGCGATGATATCAGTTGGGAAATGCGCCCCAACGATGACTCTGCTTTCACCATATTCAGCAGCTCGGCTGTCTATCGCTTTTATTTTCTTAGGGAACAGCATTGATAAAGTCGCTGCTTGTTTATAAGCACTCCACGCATGGCCACTTGGATACGATGAGCCTGTTACTTTTGAATAATCAGGCAGGTATTCACCATTATGGTCGAGAACGTGTTTTGGCCGACCGCGAAGAAAATGGTCTTTTAAACTAAATTCCATCGCCTTTTCGGGCTGTTTAGGGTCTAGTTGAGTGGTATGCCCTTGGTTAAATAAAGATTGTAGCTTTTTGAAGGGGCGGTTCTCTGCTAAATCAATGTTCTGTTTATTTTCACCGAATATAACTTTATCAAATGCACTTGATAAATAATCTTTTTTTTGGTTTTTATCCGCTTCTGCGAGTGTTTTTCGCTCACCCGTTATTTTTCTTTTTTCATGGTAAATCACTCTGTCTTTCTCTGCTGCGAGGGAGTTTTCAGAGGGTGGGGGTGTGATTGCTTCATTTTTAATGCCTTGAAGCCAGTCATTTCTTTTATCTAAAATTTGCTTTTCTGTATCTTCATAGCCTTTTAATGCCAATGAAGGATAAGCATAAAATATTGATACCAATATAATGGAGACTGATTTTAATGGGCTTTTCATTATATTCCTACAGGCTTATTTAGTGAGTTTTAAATTAGCGATATTCTGTTTTCAGAACGTAATCTGTTTTATGCCGAAGGAAATAAAAATAATAGGGTTATTTTTTTTGATTTAGATATGCATTAATTTGTTTTTTTATTTTTCTTTTACTTTAGGGTGTATCTATGTACCTGATTTTAAGTGATTTTTACTTTATTTCACCTGTGTTGGATAACGGTGTTTTGTTAGGTGGTCGATAAGTTAAAAATAAGACTAAATTTATTTTTTCAATCTAATGATTAAAGTAAAAAAATATAATTTTTATATTATTTAATATTTAAATAAAAACCCCTGATATTTGCATATCAGGGGTTTTATAAATAACGCCAATATAATAATTAAATATCGATATTTGCGGCTTTTAAGGCATTCTCTTCAATAAAGGCACGACGTGGTTCAACAGCATCGCCCATTAATGTGGTGAAGAGCAAATCTGTGGCGATAGCGTCTTTCACTGTCACGCGCATCATACGACGAGTTTCCGGGTTCATGGTGGTTTCCCAAAGTTGTTCTGGGTTCATTTCACCAAGGCCTTTATAGCGCTGTACATACAGGCCACGACGTGATTCACGTGTTAACCAAGCCAGTGCTTCTTCGAAGTTACTGATATCTTGACGGCGCTCACCACGTTGGATGTAAGCGCCTTCTTCAATCAGCCCACCAATGATATCACCTAAGTGAGTGATACGGCGGTACTCACTGCCGTGTACAAAATCAAAGTCGAGGTTGTAATCAGTATCAACACCGTGGGTGCGAATACGGATGGTTGGCTCGAACAATTGACGTTCACGGTTTTCGTTGATGGTGTAGCTGTAGGTGCTACCGAATTGTTCGTTGTCCGTTAAGCGCTGAACAAGCGTTTTTGCCCATTCTTCAACTTTTTCTTTGGTTTTTAAATCATCTTCCGTCAGGGTAGACTGATAAACCAAGCTATTGAGTAACGCTTGTGGGTAAAGGCGCTCAAGGCGACGAATAATACGGTGAGCCGCGTTGTATTCGACAACCAGTTTTTCTAATTCTTCACCTTTCATGGCTGGTGCATCGGCACTTAAATGCAGTTCCGCACCATCAAGGGCGATAGAAATCAGGTAATCGTCCATCGCATCGTCATCTTTAATGTACTGTTCTTGTTTACCACGTTTCACTTTGTACAGTGGTGGCTGAGCGATAAAGATATGGCCACGCTCAACAATTTCAGGCATTTGACGATAGAAGAAGGTCAACAGTAACGTACGAATGTGCGAACCATCGACGTCGGCATCCGTCATGATAATAATGCTGTGATAACGCAGTTTGTCTGGGTTATATTCATCGCGACCGATACCACAACCTAATGCGGTAATCAGGGTTGCAACTTCCTGTGAAGAAAGCATTTTATCAAAACGCGCTTTTTCAACGTTAAGAATTTTACCTTTCAGCGGTAGGATGGCTTGGTTCTTACGGTTACGGCCCTGTTTTGCTGAGCCGCCCGCTGAGTCCCCTTCCACAAGGTACAGTTCGGATAATGCGGGGTCGCGTTCTTGGCAGTCCGCCAGTTTACCCGGTAAGCCTGCTAAATCTAACGCGCCTTTACGACGTGTCATTTCACGGGCTTTACGTGCTGCTTCACGTGCACGTGCTGCATCAATAATTTTCCCAACGACGATTTTGGCGTCATTTGGGTTTTCCAGTAAATACTCAACCAGTTTCTCATTCATCATCGTTTCAACCGCAGTTTTCACTTCGGATGACACCAGTTTTTCTTTGGTTTGTGATGAGAATTTAGGATCCGGTACTTTTACAGAAATAACAGCAATCAGACCTTCACGGGCATCGTCACCTGTTGCGTTGACTTTGCTTTTCTTCTGATAACCTTCTTTTTCCATGTAGTTGTTCAGTGTACGCGTCATCGCGGCACGGAAACCTGCAAGGTGAGTACCACCATCGCGTTGTGGAATGTTATTGGTAAAGCAGTAAACGTTTTCTTGGAAACCATCATTCCACTGCATTGAAACTTCAACGCCAATACCGTCTTTTTCTGTAGAGAAATAGAATACAGATGGGTGGATTGGGGTTTTGTTACGGCTTAAATACTCAACAAACGCTTTGATACCACCTTCATAATGGAAATGGTCTTCTTTTCCATCACGCTTATCAATGAGTTTGATAGAAACGCCCGAGTTTAAGAAGGATAACTCACGTAAACGCTTCGCTAATATGTCATATTCGAACTCAGTGACGCCTTTAAAGGTGTCCATGCTAGGCCAAAAGCGGACGCGTGTCCCTGTTTGGTCAGTTTCACCAACAACAGTTAAAGGGCCTTGTGGCTCGCCGTGTTTGTAGATTTGTTCGTGAACTTTGCCATCACGTTTGATGACTAATTCTAATTTTTCAGATAAGGCGTTAACAACCGATACCCCGACACCGTGCAATCCGCCGGAAACTTTATAGGAGTTATCATCGAATTTACCCCCTGCGTGCAGAACGGTCATGATGACTTCTGCAGCAGAGACACCTTCTTCTTCATGGATACCGGTTGGAATACCACGTCCATCATCCTGTACGGAGATAGAGTTATCGGCATGGATAGTGATAACGATATCGTCACAAAAGCCTGCGAGGGCTTCGTCGATAGCATTGTCGACAACCTCGAAAACCATGTGATGAAGACCTGTTCCATCGTCTGTATCACCGATATACATGCCCGGGCGCTTACGCACCGCATCCAGTCCTTTTAATACCTTGATACTTGAGGAGTCATATGTATTCGACATCAACGTTTCCTGCTCTTTCTATTCCTGAGGTTGAACTTCTATTTTGCCATGTTCTACGCTAAACATCTTGCTATTTGCATCTATCATATCATTAACTTGCTCGGGTGTAATGGCACTGACAAACACCTGTGCTTGCGTAGCTTTGAGGCGAGCTGCCAATAATTGACGGCGACCCGCATCGAGTTCGGAGGCAAAATCATCCAGCAGATACAGGCATTGTTGCCCGCTCTGACGGGTGAAAAACTCACCCTGCGCTAACCTAAGTGCACACATCAATAGCTTGAGCTGACCCCGTGAAAGCATGTCTTCAACGGGAGTACCATTGGCTCTGATCCGTAAATCCGCTTTATGCGGCCCTGACGCGGTATAAGTTAGCGCTCTATCGCGCTCAAACTGGCGCTCTAGTTGCTCTGAATAATCAATTTCTTTATCCCAACCACGTTGGAAGGAGACAGATAATGAAAATTCGGGTAAAAACTGTTGGCAAGTCTGCTCTATATTCTCTGCAATACCGGAAATATAGTCTTGGCGCCATTGACTTATCTGCTCTGAAAGCGGTGCTAACTGAGCATCCCAATGGCGAATTTGCTCATAACGAGTGACTTGCCGTAAAGCAGCATTTCGCTGCTTTAATAACCGTTTTAAATCTGACCAAACAGAGAAAAACAGTGGGTCGTTGTGAAAACAGCCCCAATCAATGAATGCGCGACGGTACTTAGGGCCGCCATTGAGTAAGGTAAAACCTTCTGGGGTAATCAACTGCATTGGCAATAATTTTGCCAGTTCGGCAATTTTATGACCATCAGTGCCGTCAATTCGGACTTTACTGTCACCTTCACGGTTTTTACTTAAGCCTAATGAAAGGTCGTTACGCGTTTCATCTATGTGGCTCAATTTACCATGAAGAATAAATTGTTCTTGTTCATGGCGGATAACGCGGTTCGCTTGAATACTGCGAAATGCACGACCATGACCTAAAGTGTATATCGCTTCCAATATACTGGTTTTGCCGCTCCCATTTGGGCCAATGAGAAAATTAAACCCATTAGCTAAGGAGAGATCCGCATTTTCTATATTTCGAAAATCGCGGATCAATAAACGCGAAAGGATCATAAATACTGATTACAAACGCATTGGCATGACGACATACACTGCCGCTTTACTTTCTGCATCTTCAATTTGTACACTGGAAACCGCATCTGTGAGTAACAGTTGCACATTTTCGCTTTTCAGTGCATTGAGGACGTCTAAGATATAGCTAACGTTAAAGCCAATTTCCATTTCAGTGCCTTGGTAGCTGACATCAACGATTTCTTCAGCTTCTTCTTGCTCTGGGTTATTGGCTGTAATGCGTAATTGGTTTTCGCTGAAATACAGACGAACACCGCGGAATTTCTCATTCGATAAAATTGCGGCACGGGAAAACGCTTGCTTGAGTATGTCACAACGCGCTTCTAATGTTTTGTCTGGGTTTTTCGGTAATACACGGCGGTAATCAGGGAAACGACCATCCACTAATTTAGAGGTGAAGATAAAATCCCCGACATGGGCACGAATGTTGTTGCTGCCGATTTGTAATTGCAAAGGTGCATCACCACCGTCTAATAAGCGCATTAACTCAATTACGCCTTTACGCGGCACAATCACGGAGTGAGACGGTAGAGATTGCCCGATATCTATCGCACAAACCGCCAAACGGTGACCATCGGTTGAAACGGTTCTGAGCATTTGGTCTTCTGTTTCAAATAGCATACCGTTGAGATAATAACGAACATCTTGGTGTGCCATTGAAAACTGAGTTGCTTCAATTAAACGTTTCAGTATTGATTGCGGAAGAGAAAACTCAACTTCGCTTTGCCAGTCATCCAAGTTTGGAAAATCAGCCGCAGGCAAAGTCGATAATGAGAAGCGGCTACGTCCAGAACGAACGAGCAATCTGTCATCATTGAGCTCTACATGAATTTCAGAACCTTCAGGTAATCCACGCCAAATATCGAAAAATTTGCGTGCAGGCACCGTTGTTGCGCCAACTTCGTGTTCCCCTGTTAGGGTGACATTGGCCATCATCTCCATTTCAAGGTCGGTTCCAGTGAGTTGGAGGGTGCCTTCTTTTACCTGTAATAAAAGGTTACCTAAAATAGGCAGAGTTGGACGCCCACCTAAAGGACCACTAACCTGTTGTAACGGTTTTAATAACTGCTCGCGTTCTATTATAAATTTCATAGCAATTAAGATGATAATGTTCTGATTAAATTAGAAAAATCTTCTTTGATGTCATGGCTTTCTTCCCGTAACTGTTCAATTTTACGACAAGCGTGTAACACCGTGGTATGGTCACGGCCGCCAAAGGCATCCCCGATTTCAGGTAAACTATGGTTAGTCAGCTCTTTCGCTAGTGCCATTGCCATCTGACGCGGACGTGCGACAGAACGAGAACGGCGTTTTGAAAGTAAATCAGCGACTTTAATTTTATAATACTCAGCAACTGTTTTCTGAATATTATCAATAGTTACCAGCTTTTCTTGTAGTGCTAATAGGTCACGTAGTGCTTCTCTAACAAAATCGATTGTAATCGCACGACCAGTAAAATTTGCATTGGCGATCACACGATTTAACGCGCCTTCCAATTCACGGACGTTGGAACGCAGGCGTTTTGCGATGAAAAAGGCCACTTCACCCGGAAGCTGGATTTCATTTTCATCGGCTTTTTTCATTAGTATCGCCACACGCGTTTCCAGTTCTGGTGGTTCAATCGCGACCGTTAAGCCCCAACCAAAGCGTGATTTTAAGCGATCTTCCACCCCGTTAATTTCTTTCGGATAACGGTCGGAGGTTAAAATAATTTGCTGATTGCCTTCAAGCAGCGCGTTAAACGTGTGGAAGAATTCTTCCTGAGAGCGCTCTTTATTGGCAAAAAATTGAATATCATCAATTAATAATGCATCGACAGAACGGTAATAGCGTTTGAACTCTTCAATAGCATTGTTCTGTAGAGCTTTGACCATATCTTGAACAAAACGTTCAGAGTGCATGTAAACGACACGTGCATTGGCCTTGTGTTGCATAATGCTGTTGCCCACAGCGTGCAATAAGTGGGTTTTACCTAAACCGGTTCCACCATAAAGGAATAGCGGGTTATAAGCACCACCTGGATTTTCAGCCACTTGTCTCGCTGCTGCGCGAGCCAACTGGTTTGATTTACCTTCAACAAAGTTATCAAACGTGTGCTTAGGGTTCACATTTGAACGGTAAGCGACATCAGGTTGTACTTTGGCTGAGTTGTCCCAACTTGGTTTTACGGGCGCTGACGGTACGGCAAAAGCAGGTACTTCGTGAGTGGTACGTGCTTGAGGTGCTGCCGGTGCGACGGTAATCGGTTTATTGCCTACTTCAAAGTGTAGTGCAGGTGCGTCAGTTCCACAAAAGTCATTCAATAATTCATTGATATTATTGATGTACTTATCCCTAACCCAGTCGAGAACGAAACGATTTGGGGCATAAAGTGCCAGTGTATTGTCGTTTAATTCAGCTTGAAGGGGGCGTATCCACATACTGAATTCTGTGGCAGGTAGTTCATCCTGCAATCGGGCAAGACATTGCTGCCAAAGCGAAAGTGACACGTTGGACTCCCCTAAACAAGGTCAATGGAACAAAGAAGTACGGATGTAAACACAGAATTTTCTAAGAGCCATTTTTAAAACGGCTCTGAGTCATTTTTGATTAACACTAACTCACTATATATTGCTGATCTGTGGATCAGAAATAGACCCGTGATCATACCGCAAAATTCACCAGAGATCTTCATTCTTTTACACAGTTTTTATGCTTTTTATCCACAGGCAAATGTGATAAGGCATCGCTTATAAGGAAGAAGTTAGCTGGGGGATCTGAATTTTTGTTATTTTTTCCACATGGCTGGGGATAACTTTAGACGATTTAGTTAAAATATTCCTTAAGATCAAAAAATATTTTCAGATCGCGGGAAGATCCTTGCGCTTTGGGGCGGAGTCCGTATAATCTTCCTCCCTGTGTACAGTGCTGATGTGATTTTTACACGAAACTGCGGTATACTTGTTGGGTTCTTTATTCAGTTCTAACTAAAGGTTAGGGATGAATACAGGCAAAAGCAGGTTGTCAGTCAGTATGAAAATAGAATCATGAGTTGACTGTCACAGCATATGTCGGCAAACCGGTCAGCCAGGCTATAAATAAAAGTGGTTTGATTGCGTCATTTTATTGACGTGACCCCCTATGTTTTATTACAATCCTGCCTCTTTCTATATTGTTGCGATAGAGGCACAGGTGTAAATCAGTTTCCACTGGTTGCCAACGCGTTTACTGAATCAGTAATAAATTTAAAAGTTAGGTAGAAATCGTTATGAAACGCACTTTTCAACCGTCCGTACTGAAGCGCAACCGTTCACACGGTTTCCGTGCTCGTATGGCCACTAAAAATGGTCGTCAGGTTCTGGCTCGCCGTCGTGCTAAAGGCCGCGCTCGTCTGACCGTTTCATCTAAGTAATAAAGCTAGCCCTCTATTCCAGTGGTTACGCTCGCTTTTACCCGGGAGTTACGTTTGTTAACTCCCAGGCATTTCGATAATGTCTTTAAGCAGCCGCAGAGGGCGAGTTCCCCAGAGATAACAATCCTTGGTCGCCTAAACGAGCTGGGGCATCCCCGCATCGGTCTTACCATCGCCAAAAAAAATGTTAAACGAGCCCATGAGCGAAATCGTATTAAACGATTAGCGCGTGAATACTTTCGTCTGCATCAACACGAGTTGCCTTCAATGGACTTTGTGGTATTGGTAAGGAAAGGGGTTGCCAATCTCGACAATCAACAGATCACGGAAGCATTGGATAAGTTATGGCGTCGTCATCGTCGCTTGGCTCAAAAATCCTGATCATGCTGATCAGAGGCTACCAACTGGCGATAAGCCCGTTGTTAGGGCCTCGTTGTCGCTTCAATCCTACTTGCTCAAATTACGGAATTGAGGCATTGCGCAGGTTTGGTATGCTAAAAGGGAGTTGGTTAACGGCGAAACGCGTATTAAAATGCCACCCTTTACACGCTGGTGGAGATGATCCTGTCCCACCCAGAAAAACTGATGATAATAGAGAATTATAACGATGGATTCGCAACGCAATCTTCTACTCATCGCTTTGTTGTTCGTGTCGTTCTTAGTTTGGCAGGCCTGGGAGAGCGATAAAGTTGCTCAGGACGTTAAAACTGTTCAAACTTCGCAACAAGCGGATATGCCAAGCAGTGATGCCCAAGCAGTAACTAGCAGTGGGCAAGGTAAGCTCATCACCGTTAAAACTGATGTACTGGATATTCGCATCAATACTCGTGGTGGTGATATCGATGAGGCTGACCTGTTAGCCTATCCTGCGACCCTTCATTCGGAAGACCCTTTCCGTTTACTGGAAACTAACCCAGGCTTTGTCTACCAGGCACAAAGTGGTTTGATTGGCCCTCATGGCCCAGACAACCCAGCAAATAATAACGGCGAACGTCCGCTATACTCTGCAGATTCTGCAACTTTCACTTTAGCGAACGGCCAAGACGTATTACGCGTCCCAATGTCATTTACGGATAACAACGGTGTTGTTTACCAAAAAACGTACATTGTGAAACGCGGCCAATATACTGTTGAAGTTGAATACAGTATCCAAAACCCAACAGCACAACCGTTGACGTTGGCGTTTTTCGGTCAGTTAAAACAAACTATCGAATTACCAAAAGAACGTGATACTGGTAGCAGCAACTTTGCTCTGCACACTTACCGTGGTGCGGCGTACTCTTCTGATGAAAACAACTATAAAAAATATAGCTTTGGTGACATCGAAGATAAAAACCTGAGCCTGAGCACAAAAGGCGGCTGGGTTGCGATGCTACAACAATACTTTGCGACAGCTTGGATCCCAGCAAGCGCAGAGAAAAGCACGTTCTATACCATCGACCTTGATAAAAAATCTGCCATCATTGGTTATAAGAGTGAGCCAATGACGATTGCCGCTAATGGCGCAGGTACTTATTCATCAACGTTATGGGTTGGTCCAGAAATTCAGTCTGAGATGGCGGCAGTTGCACCACACTTAGACTTAACTGTTGATTACGGTTGGTTATGGTTTATCTCTCAGCCATTATTTAAATTGCTGAAATTTATTCACGGTTTCGTGGGTAACTGGGGTATTGCCATCATCGTTATCACCTTTATCGTTCGTGGTATCATGTACCCGCTGACTAAAGCGCAGTACACCTCCATGGCGAAAATGCGTTTACTGCAACCGAAACTGGCTGCAATGCGTGAGCGTATTGGTGACGATAAACAACGTATGAGCCAAGAAATGATGGCGATGTATAAAGCAGAAAAAGTAAACCCACTGGGTGGATGTTTACCGCTGCTTATCCAAATGCCTATCTTCCTTGCACTTTACTATATGTTGATGGGTTCTGTTGAACTGCGTCATGCACCGTTCTTCGGTTGGATCCAAGACTTGTCTGCACAAGACCCGTATTACATCCTACCAGTATTAATGGGTGTGACGATGTTTGTGATTCAGAAAATGTCACCAACCGCTGTAACTGACCCTATGCAGCAGAAGATTATGACGTACATGCCTGTCGTGTTCACCATCTTCTTCCTGTGGTTCCCATCAGGTCTGGTACTGTATTATATCGTGAGTAACTTAGTGACTATCATCCAGCAACAAGTGATTTACCGTGGTCTGGAAAAACGTGGTCTGCACAGTCGCGATAAAAAAGAGAAAAAATAATCTCGGTTCTCAGTAACATGGGAATGGCTTCACAAAGCTAAATTGTATAGTACTATTAAGGCGACCTAATAAGGTCGCCTTATTCTTTTCAAAAAAACTTCAAGTCAAAGACAGAGAAACATCATGCTGATTAACGATACTATCATCGCACAGGCAACACCTCCCGGTCGTGGTGGTGTCGGTATTTTACGTGTATCTGGCCCGAAAGCGGCACTGGTTGCCGAAACTGTTCTCGGGAAACTCCCTAAGCCACGTTATGCGGATTATCTCCCTTTTCGTGATGTGGAAGGGGCTGTTCTTGACCAAGGTATTGCCATTTATTTTCCGGGTCCGAATTCCTTTACTGGGGAAGATGTCCTTGAGTTACAAGGGCATGGTGGCCCCGTCATTCTAGACCTATTACTAAGACGAATTCTTGCTATTGAAGGTATTCGTATCGCGAATCCTGGGGAGTTCTCTGAGCGTGCATTTTTGAATGACAAGCTCGACTTAGCCCAAGCAGAAGCCATCGCCGACTTAATCGATGCGAGTTCAGAACAGGCCGCACGTTCGGCGATGAATTCTCTGCAAGGCGCATTTTCTTCCCATATCCACCAATTGGTGGAAGCACTCACTCACTTACGGATCTACGTGGAAGCTGCCATTGATTTTCCTGATGAAGAAATTGATTTCTTATCTGATGGTAAAATTGAAGCCAAGCTTAATGAAGTGGTGGCAGACTTAGAACAGGTCCGCTCCCAAGCTCGCCAAGGCAGTTTGTTGCGTGAAGGGATGAAAGTGGTGATTGCAGGGCGCCCAAACGCGGGTAAATCGAGCTTACTGAACGCATTAGCGGGGCGTGAAGCAGCAATTGTCACCGATATTGCAGGAACGACCCGCGATGTCTTACGTGAACATATTCATATCGATGGGATGCCACTGCATATCATTGATACCGCAGGGTTACGTGAAGCAAGCGATGAAGTCGAGCGTATTGGTATCGAACGTGCTTGGAAAGAAATTGAACAAGCTGACCATGTGCTGTTTATGGTGGATAGCACCACAACCAACGCTACGGAACCGCAAGAGATTTGGCCTGAGTTTATGGCGCGTTTGCCCGATGAATTACCTGTTACAGTGATCCGCAATAAAGCGGATATGACGGGGGAGCCTGTTGAGTTTATCAATGATACCCGTTACCCATTAATTCGTTTGTCTGCCCGTGAAGAAAAAGGGATTGATTTGCTGCGCGATCACCTGAAAGAAACCATTGGGTTTAACAGCAATACGGAAGGTGGGTTCCTTGCGCGTAGTCGTCATTTACAAGCACTGAATGCAGCGGCCATTCACCTAGAACAGGGCTATGACCAGTTAGTGAATGCTCGCTCCGGTGAGTTATTGGCAGAAGAATTACGTTTAGCTCAACAAGAGCTGAGTGAAATCACGGGTGAATTTACCTCTGACGACCTATTAGGGCGTATTTTCTCCAGTTTCTGTATTGGGAAATAGTTAAATTCGAGAGGGTATCAGCCTGTTATTGAATTCGAGCTGATACCTGACCTGAAAACAGCTGAGCAACGCATTACATATAAGTCATCATTCACTTTTTAATATTAAATCACGACTAAAATTGTTATTTGCCCTGTTATTTTTATTTTAATTAAATAATAAAAAATAATATTAATTTTTATGTTATTTTTTACATGAATAAAAAATTATCATTAACCCTGTAATTTAAATTTTAAATAAAAGGGCTCAATGATGGAAATATATGATGTAAAAAATGTTAATGAAAAAATTAATATTGATATTATTAAAAACAATAGTAAAGAAACGCTTCATTCATTTTTTTTAGAACGTACTCATTCGAATTTTTTAAAATTGCATTTCTCACGGATTAATCTACCACAAAATAGTTATGTTGAATTTGAATATGGGGATAACGTAATACAACGAGAAAATTTTTATCAGATGAATGAGACGGTAGTAACTATCCCGAGTAGCGGCGTTAATATCCGAGTTAGATTACCATTACTCACTGATGTAGAAAATGTTTTTTCGCTTTTCCTCGATTTGATAGAGCACGATAATAACTCAAGAGCAATTATTGGCCAAGACGAACGAAAACCTTATATGTGTCATGAAGGAAGCCCAATTGCTGAGTATGCATTATCAAGTGCAGCAGCGCGTATTGGTGGGTGGGGGTCTTGTTCCTTAATTGGTAGTGAAAACCATGTTCTCACTAATAACCACGTTGTCGAAAGTGACCCTAATTTAATCAATGGCGAAATATGGTTTAATTGGTTTAATGAGACTTGTAGTTCAACATCCCCAGTGACTGAACCTGTTCGTTTAAAGCCGGGCAGGGTATTAAAACGGGGGATCAGTGCTAGCGATAATGACTATGCATTATTTACCTTAGATGAATTTGACTATTTAAATTCTAATGTGAAAGCATTATTTGGTGGGCTAGCATTAAGTCAAAGTAATCCGGTTAAAGGCGAGAATATTTATATTCCACAATATGGTGATGGTGGTTTACGCCCAATGCATATTGGCGATATAAAAAATGGCAAATTTGCTGAGATATTAAACGTTGAAAATAATGGCAATAAAATAGTTCATAATGCTGATACCCAAGGGGGATCATCAGGTTCCCCAGTTATATCAAGAGCCAGTAATCAAATTATTGGATTACATTGGGGGGGCGGGAGTGTCAATGTGGGTGTCGCAGTTCAAAATTTGAATGCTGAATTAGGCGGGTTGATTGGAAATAGCAATATATCCGTTATTGGGCTTGGTCATGTTGCATCAACCAACTTGGAACTAAATTCCATTAATGCGTTAGAAACATTAATACCGATATCGCTGAATGAAGGGAGTCGCATTATTCCTTTTGATACGGTGAAAATTGAAGACTATGAAAACTATTCAATAATGCATGTTGATGCTATTGATTTAGTGACTCATGAGATATTCCCGTTGTCATTTAAAGCAAGTTTAGTGAAAGAGGGGCATCAAACACATCTCCATGATGATGAGATCACCGGAGATGTTTTCTTAAAGCTCTATCATTTTGATATTGAAGTTGAAAAATTAGTGAAATGTTGGATTGCATTCAAAATATCTAATGATAATCAAAATATTAAAAATCACGTTATCCGGTTGATTTATGATAGATATGATCCGTATGTGGCTCCATTTGATATGGAAACTGCTGAAATGTTAGCATTGAACCTTAGCCAAGATAAAAAAAATGCGACAAGCTACACGGTAAATGGCAATGATTATTACGGGTTTGTTGCGTTATACCGCGGGCAGGGGCCACTGTCTTTGGTCTGGTTTGAAAAAACATACTCACAGGTAAAGGGGCTGTTAAAGAATTCATTAGGTGATGAAATCCTTGTTAATTTCAGAGCTTCTCGCCAAACAGAGTGCGCTACGAACTCAATGAATACGGCTGCTTCATGTTCTTCCCAGAATAAATTCTCTCGGCTGGTATTGGAATATTTTCCTAAAGATAACCCACACCTTGTATTAGAAAATAGTGTTTATGAAGGGATCATTCCGTTGCAGGCCAAATCATGGCAAGGGGAACCCAGCAAAAACATTTTAATTAAGGTCTCTTTGCAGTCTGAATAACTGCCGTGATTTAATACTTCTCTGTATTTAAATGAATTCAGGTGTTTAGTAAATCAATATTGTCATCCAGTGTATTAGCTGAAATTTAGTGTATGCACTGTTTATTGAGGCCAAGTTCGAATATGAGTGTCTTAATCTGCTATTAATCCTTCCCTTGTTTTTTTCCTATAGTATATCGCTTAATGAAATAGTCTATAAAAACGGATGAGCAGAAAAATGTTAATTAACATCTCTAGCTATGCCCAACGCCCTGATCTTCTTGATGAGTGTGAGCAATTTCTCGATAAACTGTGGCCTCAGTTTATGAACGAGTCCGCCGTGAGTGATGAATATTGGGAAAGGCTTGATAATGAGCCAAATAGCCAGTTTCAATTTATTGCCACAGTGAATGACAATGACGAGGAAAAAGTGATTGGCATTATTCGTTCCGTGCCATTTTTATGGGTAGATGATGATTTCACTAAGCTGGCAGAGATGGGATGGGATGATATCTTCAACTTTGCGATGGAAAATCAATGCGGCGGTGAATCGTATATTTCTGCGTTATCCGTGACCGTCGACCCACAATATCGTGGCCATCAAATCCCTGATTTATTGATCAATGCATTAAAACATGCCGCAAAAGTCTACGGGGCAAAAGCGATTATCGTTCCTGTTCGTCCAACTTTGAAGCACCGATACCCATTACAGGATTTTGACTCATACTGTACGTGGAAAAATGCGCAGGGGGAGCCTTTTGACCCGTGGATCCGTACACATTGGCGATTAGGCGCGACTGTTTTAGGGCCAGTTTATCGTTCGATGGTGATCAAAAGTGCAATTATCAATTGGGAAGCGTGGACAGGAATGCGTTTTCCGCAGTCAGGCAAATACATTGTCCATAATGCATTAGTGCCAGTTATTATTGATGTGGAACGCCAGCAAGGTGAGTATATCGAGCCTAATCTGTGGATGCTGCATTCACTTTCAGGCTCAACACGTTAATCCGTAATACGGCTACCATGGGTAAATACCGTGGCTTTACCTTGGCGGCAAAAGCCAACTAGCGTTAGATTGGCTTTTTCAGCAACCTCAATAGCCAGTGCGGTAGCAGCGGAAACGGCAAACAGAATTTCTGCGCCGCAGCTGGCGGCTTTTTGCACCATTTCATAACTGGCTCGGCTGGAAACTAACACAGCCCCCTGTTGCCATTGATGGCGGCTTTTCATCCCCAAAAGTTTATCAAGGGCAACATGGCGGCCTACATCTTCGCATCCACCCACTAATTGGCCTTCTGGGGATATCCATGCAGCGGCATGGGTACAACCTGTCAGGGCGCCAATTTCTTGCACTTTTTTCAGTTCATGCAGGGCATTATCGAGATGCGACAAAGAAAAAGTTTGGGTAAAAGGCAGTGGTGCGATAGGTTTAAAAATTTCATCAAGTTGCTCTGTACCACAAATCCCACAGCCCGTACGGCCCGCTAAGTTACGGCGACGTTCTTTGAGTTCCATGAAGCGGCGGCTGGATAATTCCACGTGAACTTCAATTCCCCGATTGCAGCCTTCAACGATATCAATTCCGCGAATTTCATCACTGGACTGTATTATTCCCTCGGAAAGCGAAAACCCGACAGCGAAATCCTCAAGATCTTTTGGGGTTGCCATCATTACCACATGGGATATGCCATTGAACACTAATGCAACAGGATATTCTTCTGCAACGTAATCTTTTACTGGCGCGTTGAGGTTGCCTTTTTGTTGCACGATTGTGCTATTTAAGCCAATCATTTGGGTAATTTTGGAGTCATTTGTAGTATTTGTTTCATACATTAGATGAATTCCTAGCATTAATGATACATAATATTAATTATGGGTAAAAAGAATTTACACCATTTGCCGGGCAATGAACCTGGGTACGTAAGGAAGACGTTGAATAAAAACAGTTTACCTGATTATCGCGATTGACGTTAGGTAAACATGAGCAATGTAAATGAGGAGATCCCCATGCAAGTCAGCAGAAGGCAGTTCTTTAAGATCTGCGCTGGCGGTATGGCAGGTACGACGGCAGCGGCGTTAGGTTTTGCACCTGCAACCGCATTAGCGTCAACGCGCCAGTATAAATTACTGCGTGCGAAGGAAACCAGAAATACCTGTACCTACTGTTCTGTCGGCTGTGGGCTGTTAATGTACAGCCTCGGTGATGGCGCGAAAAATGCAAAAGAGAGCATTTTCCATATTGAAGGGGACCCGGATCATCCGGTAAACCGTGGTGCACTTTGTCCGAAAGGTGCTGGACTTATCGATTTCATCCACAGTGAAAGCCGCTTAAAATACCCAGAAGTGCGTGAGCCGGGTACCAATGAGTGGAAACGTATCACGTGGAACGACGCATTTGATCGTATCGCTAAGTTGATGAAAGAAGACCGCGATGCGAACTTCATTGAAAAAAATAAAGAGGGTGTCACAGTTAACCGTTGGCTAACCACCGGTATGTTGTGTGCATCAGCTGGAAGCAATGAGACAGGCTTTGTAACACAAAAATTCACCCGCGCTCTCGGCATGCTTGCCGTTGATAACCAAGCGCGTGTCTGACACGGACCAACGGTAGCAAGTCTTGCTCCAACATTTGGTCGCGGTGCGATGACCAACCATTGGGTTGACATTAAAAATGCAAACCTAATCGTTGTTATGGGTGGTAATGCGGCAGAAGCGCATCCAGTCGGTTTCCGCTGGGCGATGGAAGCTAAAATCCATAACAAAGCCAAACTAATCGTAATTGACCCACGCTTTACCCGTACTGCGGCAGTGGCGGATTTCTACACGCCTATCCGTTCTGGTACTGATATTGCGTTCTTATCAGGTGTTATCAAATACTTACTGGATAATGAAAAAATTCAGCGTGAATACGTGGAAGCGTATACCAATGCGAGTTTAGTTATCCGTGAAGACTTTGGTTTCGATGATGGCCTGTTCACAGGCTATGATGAAGAAAAACGCCAATACGATAAAACCACGTGGAACTATGAGATGGACGAAAACGGCCTTGCGCTGCGCGATCCAACTCTGAAACACCCACGTTGTGTACTGAACTTATTAAAAGAACACGTTAGCCGTTATACGCCAGAAGTGGTGAATAACATCTGCGGTACGCCAATCAAAGACTTCTTACAAGTCTGTGAATACCTTGCAGAAACCAGCGTAAAAGATAAAACAACGTCGTTCTTATATGCGTTAGGTTGGACTCAACATACGGTGGGTGCGCAAAACATCCGTACGATGGCGATGATCCAATTGCTGTTAGGTAACATGGGGATGTTAGGTGGTGGTGTTAACGCACTGCGCGGTCACTCGAACATTCAAGGTTTAACTGACTTAGGTTTATTGTCACAAAGCCTGCCAGGTTATATGACATTACCGTCAGAAAAACAAACCACGTTAGAAACCTATTTAGCAGCAAATACACCAAAAGCAACAGTTGCAGGCCAAGTGAACTACTGGGGCAACTACCCGAAATTTTTCGTCAGTATGATGAAAACGTTCTACGGTGATAAAGCGCAGAAAGAAAATAATTGGGGCTTTGATTACCTGCCGAAGTGGGACCAAGGCTACGACGTACTGCGTTATTTCGAGATGATGGATAAGGGCGAAGTGAATGGCTATATCTGCCAAGGCTTTAACCCGTTAGCATCATTCCCGAACAAAAACAAAGTGGTTAAGTCACTGTCAAAACTGAAATTCCTGATTACCGTTGATCCATTGAATACGGAAACCTCGAACTTCTGGCAAAACCACGGCGAAATGAACGATGTGAACCCAGCGGAAATTCAAACGACAGTATTCCGCCTGCCTTCATGTTGTTTCGCGGAAGAAAATGGTTCGATTGTTAACTCAGCGCGCTGGTTACAGTGGCACTGGAAAGGTGCAGATGCACCGGGTGAAGCCATCAGTGATGGTGAAATCCTGTCGGGTATTTTCCACCGTTTACGCCAAATGTATGAAAAAGAAGGTGGCGCAGTACCTGAACAAGTACTGAGCATGACATGGGATTACTTAGATAGTGATAACCCAACACCGGAAGAAGTGGCACGTGAAAACAATGGTTACGCACTAGTTGACCTGAAAGACGCTGACGGCAACGTCATTGTGAAGAAAGGTGAATTGCTGAGCTCGTTTGCCCAGTTGCGTGACGATGGTTCAACGGCGAGTGGTTGCTGGATTTTTGCCGGTAGCTGGACACCGAAAGGTAACCAAATGGCTAACCGTGATAACTCTGACCCAACAGGTCTGGGTAACACATTAGGTTGGGCATGGGCATGGCCTCTAAACCGTCGCGTTATTTATAACCGTGCATCGGCAGACCCAATGGGTAAACCGTGGGATCCGAAACGTCAAATCCTTGAGTGGGATGGCAGCAAATGGACAGGGATGGATATTCCTGACTATAGCAATGCGCCTCCGGGAAGTGGTGTTGGTCCGTTTATCATGCAGCCTGAAGGTATGGGACGTCTGTTCGCACTGGATAAAATGGCCGAAGGCCCATTCCCAGAGCACTACGAACCTATCGAAACGCCGTTGGATACCAACCCACTGCATCCAAATGTGGTATCTAACCCTGCGGCTCGTGTGTTTAAAGACGACTGGGCACAAATGGGTAAAGCGACCGAATTCCCTTATGTGGGAACGACTTATCGCTTAACAGAACACTTCCACTATTGGACAAAACACGCCCTGTTGAATGCCATCATTCAGCCACAGCAGTTTATCGAAATTGGTGAGCGCTTGGCGAAAGAAAAAGGCATTGAGCAAGGTGATACGGTGAAAGTGAGCTCTAAACGTGGCTACATCAAAGCGAAAGCGGTGGTCACCAAACGTATTCATACGCTGAAAGTGGCTGGGAAAGATATCGATACCATCGGTATTCCAATTCACTGGGGCTTTGAAGGTTTGGCCGTGAAAGGCTTTATTGCGAACACCCTAACACCGTATGTGGGTGATGCGAATACACAAACGCCGGAATTTAAATCATTCCTTGTTAACGTGGAAAAGGTGTAAGGAGATAAATTATGTCAATGCAATCTCAGGACATTATTCGTCGCTCTGCCACCAATTCCCTGACTCCCGCGCCTCAGGTGCGGGATTATAAGGAAGAAGTCGCAAAGCTTATCGACGTCACGACCTGTATCGGCTGTAAAGCGTGTCAGGTCGCGTGTTCCGAATGGAACGATATCCGTGACAAAATCGGCACCAACGTTGGGGTGTATGACAACCCAACGGATTTAACCGCTAAGTCATGGACGGTAATGCGTTTCTCTGAAGTTGAAGAGAACGATAAATTTGAATGGCTAATTCGTAAAGATGGTTGTATGCACTGTGCTGACCCGGGTTGTTTGAAGGCGTGTCCTTCAGAAGGCGCGATTGTTCAGTACAAAAACGGTATCGTTGATTTCCAATCAGAGCACTGTATTGGTTGTGGTTACTGCATCGCGGGTTGCCCGTTTGATGTACCACGTATCAATCCAGAAGATAACCGCGCATACAAATGTACGTTGTGTGTTGACCGCGTTGAAGTGGGTCAAGAACCTGCGTGTGTGAAAACATGCCCAACGGGTGCTATTCACTTCGGTACCAAAGAAGACATGATTGGCATGGCGGGTGAGCGTGTTGAAGAGCTGAAAACTCGTGGTTATGCAAATGCAGGTTTATACGACCCTGCGGGTGTTGGTGGTACGCACGTGATGTACGTCTTGCACCATGCAGATAAACCTCAGTTGTATCACGGACTGCCGGAAAACCCGACAATCAGCCCAACAGTCACTTTCTGGAAAGGTATCTGGAAGCCGTTAGCTGCGGTTGGTTTTGCTGCAACATTTGCAGCGGCCATTTTCCACTATGTGGGTATTGGTCCAAACCGCGTCTCCAAAAAAGATGAAGAAGAAGCGTTAGAAGATTTGCATAACGTAATGTCATCTGATGACACTTCCAAATCAAAAGAAGGGGAGGATCAGAAATGATACCAGATGATAACGACAAAATTATCCGTCATAAGCCGATTGAAAGGATCAATCACTGGGCGGTTGTGATTTGCTTCTTGTTCACTGCAATCAGTGGGTTAGGGTTTTTCTTCCCATCGCTAAACTGGTTCATGAACATTTTAGGCACGCCACAGCTGTCGCGTATTTTGCATCCATTCGTGGGTACGGCGATGTTCTTGCTGTTCGTCTTCATGTTCTTCCGTTATTTCCACCATAACTTCATTAATAAAGAAGATATCAAGTGGGCAAAAAATATCGGTAAAGTGCTGAAAAATGAAGAAGCGGGCGATGTAGGCCAATATAACCTCGGTCAGAAAGGGGTGTATTGGGTAGTCACTATCTGCTTATTGGCGCTGGTGGTCACTGGTGTCATTATGTGGCGCCCCTATTTTGCTGAATACTTCCCAATCCCTGTTTATCGTGCAGCGATTCTGATCCACTCACTCTCTGCGATTGCGCTGATCATTATGATTGTGGTTCACGCTTACGCGGCGATTTGGGTGAAAGGCTCGGTTCGTGCGATGGTCGAAGGTTGGGTGACCCGTGGTTGGGCAAGAAAGCACCATCCACTGTGGTACCGCCAACTTCTTGAAAAAGAAAAGCAAGAAAAACAACAGCAAGAGAAAAACTAAGTTTTATCTTTTCTGTTTAAAAAGCCCACAATTGTGGGCTTTTTTTTATCTATTAATCGGTTATGGTTAGGCTATAGACAAAAGCCAGTGCCAACAGTATCAACACAAAAGAAAAACCGAGGAATTGGTAATTGACCGATAACACCCCGCCCGTTAATCCTCCTAAAACAAAAGATAACACGGCGAGGAATAATACTTTTTTGCTGCTATCACCTTGCACGTTTTTTAAAAAGGCATTGATGCAGGATGTCGTCATCCCTGTGACATAGGTTGAGTGAATACCTACCGAGCCGGCCTTGTTAAAAAAGCCATTTTGTAGCCCCATGGATAAACTAATGATAAATATGACGATATTGTCTGAATATAAGGCATGGGCGAAGAAATAGAGCGTAAACACCCCAGTAAATAATAAAAGTGATAAACCAATCAGAAAACGGTAATCATGCAGTGAATTATTTTTTAACCGTTGCCATGAGCCAAAGCAAGTTCCTAGAAAAAAGCCGCAGATAGAAACCGCAGAAAGCAGTAGCATTGGCCAATCCAACTTGGCGAGGTACACCATGCTTAAAATACTGTTCCCTGTCAGATGCCCGGTAAAAACCTCGAAAATAACGAAAGAGCACGCATCCACAAACCCGCCAATAAAGGCCAGTAAGAGGAAAAAGGGCGTATGGGAGTTGGCTTCAAATTGGAATAATGACATGGTTATTTTGCCGCTCATCAAAATAGATAGTGATGGTGAGTATATGCATTATTTGAGAAATAATAAAAAAACCTGATACGCAGAGTATCAGGTTTGAGAGTTAAGTGAAATTTGGCTTATTTATGCGAAAAATAATTAGCTGCGTTATTAAAACAGATATTTTTTACAAGCTGGCCTAACATGGCTTCATCATTCGGAACCTCACCGTTTATAGCCCATGTTCCTAACATGTTGCATAGAATTCGACGGAAATATTCATGGCGTGTATAAGAAAGGAAGCTACGTGAGTCAGTTAACATACCAACAAACTGACTTAATAAGCCCAATTGTGAGAGTTGCTCAAGCTGGCGGAGCATGCCATCTTTTTGGTCGTTGAACCACCAACCAGAACCAAACTGGATTTTTCCTGCAATACCACCGCCTTGGAAATTACCAATCATAGTAGCTAATACCTCGTTATCTCGAGGGTTTAAGCAATAGAGAATGGTTCTTGGTAGCTCATTGCTTTTATCCATTTCATCTAATAAGCGAGAAAGTGGATAAGCAACTGGGTTATCGCCAATAGAGTCAAAACCACTGTCTGCCCCTAATAGCGTAAACATGCGGCTGTTGTTATTGCGTAATGCACCAATATGCAATTGCATTACCCAATTTCTCTTAGCATATTGTTTGCCTAACCAAACGATCACTGCAGTAGAGAATTGTGCGATAGATAACTCATCAAGGGGTTTACCATGCAGTCTATTTTGCAAAATGGTATCTAAGGTGCTTTCATCTGGAATTGGCGCATAACGTAGCACTTCAATACCGTGGTCAGAGGCAACGCAACCGAGTTTATCGAAGTGGTTTAGACGTAATTCTAAAGCTGACAATAAATCACTAAAACGACAAATTTCAATATCTGCTGATTGCCCTAATTTAGCGATGTAATCAATAAATCCGTCAAGCTCAATCTTAAAGGCTCTATCTGGACGCCAGCTTGGGCGGACTTCTATGTTGAAAGTGTCATCTTGTGCAATTTGTTGATGATATTCTAATGAATCTGTTGGGTCATCTGTTGTCCCCACCATATGTACATTCATCTGCTGCATAATTCCACGAGCAGAAAATTGGGGGTGAGCCAATTTTTCATTCGCTTCGTGCCAAATGGCTTCAGAAGTAACAGGGGAAAATAGCTTGCCTGTGATGCCAAAAGGGCGGCGGAGTTCCAAATGAGTCCAATGGTATAAAGGATTACCTAGGGTCATAGGAACCGTTTTTGCCCAAGCTTGGTATTTTTCGTAATGACTTGTTTCTCGACCAGTAATAAGAGATTCAGAGATCCCCGCTGAGCGCATTCCACGCCATTTATAATGGTCGCCTTCTAGCCAAATTTGCCCTAGGTTATCAAACTGGCGATTTTCCGCAATTTCACGTGGGTTCAAGTGGCAGTGATAGTCATAAATTGGCATTGCTGCTGCATAGTCATGATAAAGTCGGCGAGCAATTTCATTATTTAGCAAAAAATCTTCACAAAGAAATGTTTTCATATCAGTATCCACTTTACAGGTTAGCAACGGCTTGGCGTGCGCCGATATCAAGTAACTGCTGATAGGCTGATTTAATCGCTGCCACAAAGTGTGGATTTTGAGGGAGCTGAGTGCCAAAAATTGCATCAATGGCGAGTAAATCATCCACAACTGAAATATTTAACCCATGTTTTGCATAAATGGCGGCATAAGTATTAACAAGAGGGTCGCGAACATCAATTTTTTGCCCTTGTTCATCAACACCTGCGACGTAACGCATCCAGCCTGCGACACCTAATGCTAAATGATGATAATCAGATTGGTTTTTTATATGCCATGCAACAGGGTCTAATAAACGCTGTGGTAGTTTTTGGCTACCATCCATCGCGATTTGCCATGTTTGGTGTTTCAATGATGGATTCGTAAAACGGTCGATTAAATTATCAGCATAGGCTGCGAGGTCTGTATCTTCTGGCATAATCAGGGTCGGCGCTTGTTCATTTAACATTAAAGCATGTGCCGCGCGGCGATAATCTGGGTTAGTCATAGTATCAGAAATATGTGCGTATCCACCTAAGTAACCAAGATAGGCTAAGAAAGAGTGGCTACCGTTTAACATTCTTAATTTCATGAGCTCGAATGGTACAACGTCCTCAACAAATTGCGCACCTGCGCAATCCCATTCTGGCCGACCATTCACAAAATTATCTTCAATGACCCATTGACGGAAAGGTTCACAAGCAATAGCGCAGTCGTCCTTAACACCTAAAAGTTCAGCTATTTCAGACAAGGTTTCTTCTGTCGCAGCAGGAACGATACGATCAACCATGGTGCAAGGGAATGTGACATTGTTTTCTATCCACTGAGCTAATGCGGGATTTTGTAATTGTGCTAACCCCAAAACAGCTTCTCGAGCAACGTGGCCGTTTTCACGAACATTATCACAAGAAAGCACTGTAAATGGCGGTAACTGGCGCTCATACCTTCGTTTTAGTGCTGCTGTAATGTAACCAATTGCGGAAGCAGGATTGTCAGGGGTAGTTAAATCCTGCTGAATGAGGGGGTTATTTTTATCTAATTTCCCAGTAGCGGGATCAGCGCAATAACCTTTTTCAGTGACAGTTAGAGAAACAATACTGATAGCAGGTGAAGCCATTTTTTCAATAATGGCATCAACGCCATCAAGGAGTGGGTGCAGAGCTTCTTTCATTGAACCAATAATTTTTAATTCAGTATGCGCTTCACCTTTTTCTGCCACGGTATAAAGCATAGATTGCTGCTTAAGGTTTTCTATCAAAGCGGCGTCATGTTTAGACATTAAATTGACTTCACAATAACCCCAATCACTGTCTGTTTTTTCTAATACGTGATGAGTATAGAGTGCTTGGTGAGCACGATGAAAAGCACCACAGCCAAGATGTACAATACGGGTGGTTAGGCGATCTGTTGTCCAATTTGGGCGGGGGGCATTAATTGCCGCAGTAACGATATTTTTTTCCATGATGATTCCCTGTTGATTGGCGGTCAATATCATCTGACCGCCTGTCAGGTACAACGGTGAGAGATTATTTTTTTGGATAGAATGCGCGGTGAATACCTAATTCTAATCCCCTAAGTTCAGCAAGCCCTTTGAGGCGACCGATCGCAGAGTAACCTGGGTTGGTCTTTTTCTTTAAGTCATCAAGCATTTGGTGACCATGATCTGGCCGCATAGGAATCAATTCACCTGAACCGTTTTGCAGCCGACGATGCTCTTCTTCTGCAACAGCACAAACCACATTATACATATCAACATCACCCGCTAAATGTGCAGCTTCGTGGAATGTATTTGGGTTCTCTTCTCGTAATGTTGAACGCAAGTGCAGAAAATAAATACGTGAGCCAAATGCACGGATCATGTTCACTAAATCGTTATCCGCTCTCACACCATAAGAGCCTGTGCACATGGTGTAGCCGTTAGCATCACTATTAACAGTGTCGGCCATCCATTGCATATCTTCAATTGTTGAGACGATACGCGGTAAACCTAAAATTGGGCGAGGAGGGTCATCAGGGTGAACCGCCATTTTCATTCCAATTTCTTCAGCTACAGGAATGATTTTATTTAAAAAATAAGCGAAGTGTTCACGTAATTTATTTTTATCAATATTTGCATAGCGTTTTAGGTGCTGGCGGAATTGTTCAAGGGTATACCCTTCTTCTGCACCCGGCAAACCGGCAATGATATTATTGATGAGTTTTTGCTTCTCATCATCGCTCATGGATTCAAAGCGTTGTTTTGCCTGAACTTGTTCTTCCGCAGTGTAATCTTGCTCTGCATTTTCTCGTTGTAATAAGTAAATCTCAAATACAGCAAAAGCGATTTGATCGAAGCGCAATGCCTTTGAGCCATCAGGGAGCTCATATTCTAAGTCTGTACGAGTCCAATCAAGTATTGGCATAAAATTATAACAAACAGTATGGATACCACAGGCTGCGAGATTACGCATTGACTGCTGGTAGTTTGCTATCCATTTATCATAGTCACCTGTGTGTGTTTTGATATCTTCATGGATAGGTATACTTTCTACAACGGCCCATTCTAATTGATTAGCTTCAATTAAATCTTTGCGTTTTTGTATTTCGTCAACACTCCATACTTCGCCGTTTGGAATATGATGAAGTGCAGTAACAATGCCTGTTGCGCCCGCCTGACGAATATCAGATAGAGAAACCGGATCTGCCGGTCCGTACCAACGCCAAGTTTGTTTCATACTTAACCTCGTTTATATTTCACTGATGCTTCTTAATCGGCTAATAAGTTCTTTTGGCAAGTTTGTTATGCCGCATTATTGAACTGATAGTCATTTATCTTATTTAAGAAAAATAGTGCCACGATGTTGTATTAAGATCTATAGAGGTCAACCAATTTGGTTAACCAGATCACAAATACTTATTAATTTTGGGTGACCAATAACAAAACAAGAGACAGCTCACAAAATAAAGCCTTTGTTTTATGCAGAATCCGGACAACAAAATAGAAGAGTTATCGATTTAAAACTATTTCTTCTTATTGGTTGACCAATTTTGTTTTTATCAGGATTAACCATTTATTCATTCAGGATTACTAGAAAAATATAAAACGTAAAAGGCTGATTATGAAAAAGTTAAAACATTATCGATGGTACATGATTCTTTTGGTTTGCTTCATCACCATAATTAACTACTTAGATAGAACAGCACTTGGTGTTGCAGCTCCAACTATTATGGAGACTACAGGGATCACGAAGGAACAATACTCATGGATTGTGAGTGCATTCCAATTAGCTTATACAATTGGCCAACCAATAATGGGCTTCTTTATAGATACAATTGGTTTGAAATTAGGGTTTTTCATTTGTGCACTAATTTGGGGCTTAGCCACCATGGGACACGCATTAACAGGCTCATGGCAAGGTTTGGCTTTTATGCGAGGGATCATGGGCTTCAGTGAAGCCTCTGCAATTCCTGCTGGTGTAAAAACGGCATCAACTTGGTTTCCTGCTAAAGAGCGTGGTATTGCAACGGGCGTTTTTAATATGGGAACGTCGTTCGGTGCTATGTTGGCACCACCATTAATTGCTTGGGCTATCTTGTTTCATAGCTGGGAGTTTGCTTTCGTTATTGCGGGGATACTAGCCATTATTGCCGCATTTGTATGGTTTTTCTTCTACAAAGACCCTAAAGATGCGAAAGGGTTATCAGATGAAGAACGTGCTTATATTGAAGATGGGCAAGAAAAACACCTTCAATCATCTAAAAAAGAAAAAACGTCTATCAAGAATATTCTGAAACAACGTAATTTCTGGGGAATTGGTATTTCTCGTTTCCTTGCTGACCCAGCTTGGGGAACGATTAATTTCTGGGTACCTATTTTCTTTGTCGAAACACTAAACTTTAGTCTTAAAGAAATTGCAATGTTCGTTTGGTTACCATTCTTAATGGCTGATTTAGGCTGTTTAGCAAGTGGTTTTGTAGCCAAGTTTTTAAATGATCGTGGAATTTCATTAATTAACTCACGCCGTATTACTTTTACCATTGGCGCAATTTTGATGACGACCATTGGCTTAGTGAGCATTGTGGAAAACCCATATATTGCTGTTTTACTTATTAGCATTGGCGGTTTTTCTCACCAGTTATTATCAACGGTTGCTGCAACTTTAGGTGCTGATTTATTTAAAAAGAATGAAGTTGCAACCGCGGTGGGTATGGCTGGTGCATGTGCTTGGACTGGTCAGTTAATCTTCAATTTATTCATTGGTGCATTTGTTGGTATCATCGGCTTTGGTCCATTCTTTATCGCTCTAGCGGTTTTTGATTTAATTGGTGCAGCGGTATTATGGATCCTCATTAAAGAGAAAAAAGAACCTGAAGAAAACGAGCATAATGAAGATGGTTCATTAGCAACTTCATAAGTTACTCTAGTTATTTGAAAAGGCGCAGAATTTAGCTTCTTGCGCCTTTTTATTTATTTTTTCTTACTATTGCTTAGCACAAAACTATTTTTGGTCGACCAATATCTGTTAAACTAAAGACAATAAAAGTTAAGTTTTAATTGAATGGCCAATGTAATGACACAGTTTACTGAATATAAACGCCCCTATCAGGAAGTCGGCCATGCTTTACGCCAAATGATCTCTAATATGAGCTATGCAATTGGTGACAGACTTCCACCGGAGCGGGAAATTGCTGAAATGCTAGATGTTTCTCGTGCAGTTGTACGTGAAGCATTGATTATGTTAGAAATTGAAAACCTTATTGAAGTGCGAAAAGGCTCTGGTGTTTATGTCATTGCTCTGCCTCAGCATAATGAGATAGCAGAGAAGGATGAGCCTAATGATTCTGCATTGAATGCTGCTGGGCCTTTTGAATTGCTCCAGGCGAGGCAGTTATTAGAAAGCAATATTGCAGAATTCGCTGCAACACAGGTGACTCCCGTAGATATTGCAAATATGCGTAAAGCACTGAAAAGAGAAAGAGACGAGCTAAAAACAGGAGAGGATGAAACAGGTGATCGCGAGTTTCACCTTGCTATAGCGCAAGCTACACACAACAGTATGTTAGTCGAGCTTCTGAAGCAGTCATGGGAATGGCGTGAAAATAATCCAATGTGGCTTAAACTGCACACGCGTATTACGGATAAAGATTACCGAAAAGCATGGATGACAGACCATGAAGTCATCTTAGCTGCGATGATTAAAAAAGATCCTGCGGCAGCAAAAGCCGCAATGTGGCAACATCTGGAAAATGTGAAGCAGCGGTTACTTGAGCTCTCTGATATTGATGACCCTAATTTTGACGGTTATTTGTTTAATTCTTATCCTGTTGATTTGATTAAGAATTAATATTTTTGAGTCGCCTTGGTAAATTTAAAATTTATTAATAGCGACTCAACAACTATTTAAACTATCTAAAATCTATCTCTTAACAACCTGCCTATCATGTTTTGATGTCATAGATAATATATCTCTAGACTTAAGAACAAGCTCATAGCTATCACTAATGAGTTTACTATTATAATCTGCTGAAGATTTAACGATAATCTTTTTATTGCTACGGGGCAGCTTTGGAATAGGGAGATTTATTCAGCTATTTACCATTTTCAATTTTAATATATACATTGCTGTTGGATTCAAAATATCATTTATTATGTAATCTAACCCGCATTCTTAAATATAAGTTGATTTTTGCTCCAACGAATCTACGTCATTCTTTCTTTTAAACTACCAATAAAAACTTTATTTAGCTGTACTTATTGGCTTATTCATTATTCTTAGATTGTCAAAAGTGATTAACCTCACAGGTTTTAACAATAATAGGTTATATTAAGGCCACTACCATCAGCAATTCATGATCTTGATATAGGGTAATTTACATCTGTGAAAATGCCTTTTTATCTGTGATTGCACATCATAATTATTGTTTTCTTAAGGTAAATTTGTCGGCATTTTTCCTCTCGCTGCTCACAAAACCCTTATCAGATCAAACAGCGGTCTTGATACAGGGGCATCAAGGTAGCGACCTAGCCATTTTTGTTTTATCCTGAGCACTATATAGCAGCAATTTACGCTGATGGCATAAAATAGGAATGATAAATTAGTGTATAGGCTTACCCTATATGCAAAAAAATCGTTCAGAAAATAGAAAAGTGAGAATGCAATGGGTATTCGTATCGTTCCTAAAGAAGAGTTAGGACAAGAAAGATTAAAAGAAAAAGGCATTGGTTTTATTCCGCCAGTACTGTTCCCTAACTTAAAAAGCTTATATCAACGTCGAGCTGAAAGGTTGAAAGAGCTTGGTATTGGTGAGCATCCTTTTGCAAATTACCTTAATTTTGCTGCTGAAGTCGCGACAGCGCAGCATAATGCGCAGTATGATAATCCATTAGATGTTGATATGACTGACATTTTAGCGCGTTCAGTTAACACCAATCATTCACCATTGGATGCTAAAACGCTGCCTCGTACAACGCATTGGCATAAATTATTAAAATCGATTATTGCTGAATTAATGCCTGTCGTGCCTGAATCCGTCCGTCCTGCACTCGAAAATTTAGATAAAGCATCTGAAAATGAATTAGAAGCCATGGCATCCGCGTTATTAAACGAAGAGTTTGAAAAAGTCCCAGCGGATAAATCCATGTTTATCTGGGCGGCGCTTTCTGTTTATTGGGCTCAAATGGCAGCAAGCATTCCGGGTAAAGCTCGCGCAGAGCATGGTGATCATCGCCACTTCTGCCCTGTTTGTAACAGCATGCCAGTTTCCAGTATTGTGCAAATCGGGACATCACAAGGCCTGCGCTATTTACACTGTAACTTATGTGAAACTGAGTGGCACATGGTACGTGTGAAATGTAGCAACTGTGAGCAAACGGGTAAATTGAATTACTGGTCACTCGATGATGAAAATGCGGCGGTTAAAGCCGAAAGCTGTGGTGATTGTGGCAGCTACCTCAAAATTCTTTACCAAGAAAAAGAAGCCAAAGTAGAAGCCGTTGCAGATGACTTAGCCTCAATTATTCTTGATGCACGTATGGAAGAAGAAGGTTTTGCTCGTAGCAGCATTAACCCGTTCCTTTTTCCCGGCGAAAAATAAGCGGTAACAGAGAATTGCGATTATGGTGGAAGCAAACTTAGCGTTATATCGGCAATTACCTTCGATTGATAAGTTATTACAGCTTGATGAAGTGCAAATATTGGTTGAGCATTCAGGGTTGCACTGGGTTACTGCGTGCTTGCGTGAAATGCAGGGGCAAGCGCGAGAGTGTATCTCACAACAAGGGAAGTTACCCGATTGGCACACTGACTGGCTAAAAGAGCTAGCAAAACGTCACGATGAATTAGGCCAAAGCGCATTAAAAAATGTCTTTAACCTAACGGGAACGGTGTTGCATACCAATCTTGGGCGAGCGGTGATGTCCAAAACTGCGATTGACGCAGTTAGCAAAGTGATGAGTTCACCTGTCACATTAGAATATTCTCTGGATGGTGCAATGCGTGGTCACCGTGACCGCGCGATTGCTGATTTACTCTGCGAACTCACGGGCGCAGAGGATGCATGTATTGTTAATAATAATGCCGCAGCGGTTTTACTGTTGCTTGCAACGGTGGCAAATGGCCAGCAAGTGATTGTTTCTCGGGGCGAGTTAGTTGAAATTGGCGGTGCTTTTCGTGTGCCTGATGTGATGTCCCAAGCGGGATGCCAACTTGTTGAAGTGGGGACAACAAACCGCACTCACTTACGTGATTATGAAAATGCGATTAATGAGCGCACTGCATTATTAATGAAGGTGCACACCAGCAATTATAGCATTGAAGGCTTCACAGCAGAGGTCGAAGGCCATGAGTTAGCTGCGCTAGGCAAAAAATATCAACTTCCCACCGCCATTGATTTAGGCAGTGGCTCGATGATTGACATGACAGAATATGGTTTACCAGCTGAGCCGATGCCACATACCTATCTGTCCCAAGGTATTGATTTAGTGTCTATCTCAGGTGATAAACTGCTTGGTGGTCCACAAGCAGGGATCATTCTTGGTAAGAAAAAATGGATTGATGCCATTCAAAAACACCCACTAAAACGTGCGTTACGGGTCGACAAAATGACCCTAGCGGCGTTAGAAGCCACATTAACGCTTTATCTTACCCCTGAAAAACTGACCAGTGATTTACCGACACTGTGCTGGTTAACCCGTGAGCCTGAAACAATCCGCCGTAGCGCTGACAATGTGTTAGTGGCTTTGCAGGCATTTTATGGGGACAAGTTTATCGTTGAAATTGAGCCTTGCTTGTCACAAATTGGCAGTGGCTCATTACCCATTGATAGGTTGCCAAGCTTTGCGATTACCTTTGCGCCCTTAAATGGTAAAGGCGGTGTATTGGAACAATTAGCGTCTCATTGGCGTCAGTTGCCTCAACCCGTGATTGGGCGCATGAAAGATGGAAAACTGTGGCTAGATTTACGCTGCCTCGATGATGAACATGCATTATTACAGGTTTTACTTTCATGATTTTTGCAACCGCAGGCCATGTTGACCATGGTAAAACATCACTTATTCAAGCCATTACAGGTGTAAATACCGCGCATCTTCCTGAAGAGAAAAAACGCGGAATGACCATCGATTTGGGCTACGCGTATTGGCCGCAACTTGATGGCAGCGCAGTTGGTTTTATTGATGTTCCAGGGCATGAAAAATTTTTAGCCAACATGTTGGCGGGAATTGGCGGGATCAACCATGCGCTTCTCGTGGTGGCGTGTGATGACGGCGTGATGGCGCAAACCCTTGAACACTTGTCTATTTTAAGGCTTGCGGGTTGCCAAGATATTACGGCCATTTTAACGAAAGCGGACCGCGTTGATGATTTACGCATCGAGCAGGTGGCTAAAGAGGTTAAAGCGGAGCTGTCTCGACAAGGTTGGACTGATACCGCTTTGTTTATCACGTCAACCCAAGATGGGCGTGGTATTGATGAATTACGCCAATACTTGCAGCAGCTACATCAGCAAAGCGAATTACATGAAAATTTACAGCGTCGTTTTCGTTTAGCCATTGACCGTGTTTTTCATGTTAAAGGCGCGGGGATTGTTGTGACAGGAACGGCTCTTGCTGGCCAAGTACAAGTTGGCGGCTCGTTATGGGTGACTGGTGCAGATAAGCAAGTTCGCATCAGAGGGATCCACCGGCAGAACCAACCTGCGGATTTTGCACAAGCAGGTGACCGTGTTGCATTAAACCTTTCGGGTGATATTGATAAAGAAGATATCACCCGAGGTGATTGGTTGCTCGCTGAACAACCTGCATTTATTGCTAATCGCGTAATTGTTGAACTGGAGTGTGATTCGCTGATTAAGCATTGGCAACCTGTTCATTTATACCATGGCGCAAGTCATATCACTGGGCGAGTTTCTTTATTGGTTGAGCACGGGGAAACCCCCATTCTTGCCGAGTTAATCTTAGATACCCCATTATGGCTAGCCGATAATGACCGATTGATTATTCGTGATATTAGTGCCCGCCAAACACTAGGGGGAGCGAGAGTGATTCGTTTAACTTCTCCGCGCCGAGGAAAGCGCCTTCCCGAATTTTTAGACTGGTTAGCTTTACTGTCTACAGAAAGTGATGAGCTCACGCATTTCAAATTGCAGCTCCCCCAAGGTGAACTGAACCTACACGACTATGGTTGGGCTCGGCAGTTAACGGTTGATGCACTTGAAAACGTATTAACGCAAACAGATGCAGAGCATGTTGGTAATAGCGTTCTCTCTGCTTTTAAAGCGCAAGCTGCGAAAGACCGATTAATTCAAGTCCTTGAAAAATTCAACGAAGTACATAGCGACCAGATAGGTGTTGGAAAAGCACGTTTAAAACGTATGGCACTGCCTTCAATGAGTGATGCGTTAGTTTTTAAACTTATCAATGATTTGATTGAAGATGGGGCGATTAAGCAAACTCGTGGTTGGTTGCATATGCCACAACATGGGCTGATTTTTGATGCTCAGCAGGCAGTGATTTGGCAACAAATTTCCCCGTTATTGACTCGCAATGAAGCATGGTGGGTACGTGATTTAGCGATAGAAATCGGTCACGAAGAAGAGACAATGCGCCGAGTACTCAAAAAAGCAGCGCAGATGGGGTTGATCACCGCGATTGTCCGCGACCGTTATTATAGTCATGAGCAAATTAATTATTTCGCATCCCTGATCCATCGTTATTGTCTCGATAATGACGTAATTTTTGCTGCTGATTTTCGCAATGAATTAGGCATTGGACGAAAACTTGCCATACAAATTCTTGAGTTTTTTGACAAAAGCGGTTTTACTCGTCGTAAAGGCGATGGTCACTATTTGCGAGATAAAGGCATTTTCGTTGAATAAATTGAGTGTTTTGATCCGCTATAGTGGTACCTCATAGCAAACCTCTCATATTAAACTTGTGGTAAAACTGATGAAGAAAAAGTTATTTGCAGGCTTTTATCTGGCATTGATCTTTATTGGCTCTCTTTTCTTGGTGTTTGAGAAAGGTAGCGTAATTTATCCTGCACTCATATCGCTCAGTGTATATGCTGTGTTATTTGGTATTTTAATGGTACTAACCGCGCGTTGGTTATTTTCAGCTATCATCACCAGCACTCTGTTTATTATCATAAAATTTCTAAATCAGTTAAAAGTCCATTACTACAAAGAACAGCTTTTCTTTACCGATATTAATATCATGACAGACACATCCAATATGGGCACGTTAAGCCATTATTGGTTAGCTGGTGTTGCGTTAGTTGGGCTATTCATTTTACTGGTGGTTAATGGTGTCATTAGCTGGCGTTTAATTAAGCCGAGCAAATCACGTGTTTCACGCATTTTAGGTGTGCTACTGGTTGTTGTGGGGTATTTTGGAACTAATTTTGTGAGCTCTCACTATTATGACCGATGGTCGCAAACGTTGCCAAAAGGCCGCGGGACAGTGACTAATATCATTATGTCCGCAAAAAACGCCAGTTACCAATCTCCTGAGTTTGCGGGCACCGCTGACTACTTTATCGAAAAAGCATCGACAGTCTCATTAAACAATAGCACCTCGTCAGAAAAGCCAGATATTCTTTTATTACTGCAAGAGTCTACGGTTGACCCACATATTTACGATCTACCAGAAGGCACAAAACTCCCTAATTTATTTATGTTCCAACAAGATGAAGGCGTTATTGCCCATAGCCAAATGCGAGTCCAAACTTTTGGTGGCGGCACTTGGTTATCTGAGTTTTCGGCCTTAACTGGATTAAATAGTGACGATTTTGGGGCACAAAAAAGTGGTGTGTTTTACTTTATCGTCGACAATTTAAAAAATAGCTTATTTAAGGAAATGAAAGCGAATGGTTACTATACCGTTGTGCTGACTCCGTTTAATAAAGGGGCTTATCATTCAGGCCATGCATATGAGACATTAGGCGTAGACAGGATTATTCAGCCGCAGGAGCTAGGTTACCCAGGTAAATTACAAGATAACTTATGGACTATTAGCACAGATGACATGCTGAAATATGTCAAAGAAATCTTAGCAAAAGAAACGGATAAACCCGTCTTTATTTTCTCTTTAACTATGTATGAACATGGGCCTTATAAAGAAACACATAGCGATGATTTCGGTATAAAAGATAAAATTAAGCATCAAGATGCAGCGGGTGAATTTAGCCATTATATGGAAAAAATTATCGCATCCGATGGGGCAATGCGAGATTTTGCTGAGTTTATTGATAAGCGCGACCGCCCGCTAATGTTTTTATATTTTGGTGACCACCAACCCGGTATTAGCTTAAATCAGTATGACTCGCCATTCTCATCACCTGCGTATTTAACGCAATTTACGTTGCGGGATAATTTAAAATCAGGCACCGCAATTAAAACAGGCGCGTTAACGGATATTTCATTTTTGGGCGGTATTTTATTAGAAAGAGCAAACTTAAAAGTTTCCCCATTCTATGAGGCAAATATTAAAATGCGCCATCTATGTGATGGCAAACTCAATGATTGCGAAGACCAAAAACTGTTAGATAGCTACCGTAATTATGTTTACCGCACATTGGAAGCGGCAGATAAAAAAGGTGCTCAGTAAGTTATGATTATTGGCCGTAAGTTTTAAAAAGCTTGCGGCTTTTCTTATATCGATGCTTAAAATCTTAACTCTTCCTTAAAATTCCCTACTTTTTTATGCATTATTGTTTTAATAATAAAACCATTCTTTGTTTTTTTTGTCTTAAATGAAGTTGATTTTTCTGTGAAATTCGGCGCTCTTTTGAGCTTTGTAGATGGTTTAACGCTAGAAGACGATAAATATGAAATACTTGGTCACGGGAAGTGCGGGCTTTATTGGTTTTAGATTGTGTCAGCGTTTATTGGAAAATGGGCACGAAGTCGTTGGGATTGATAACCTAAATGCTTATTATGATCAGGGGCTTAAGCAATCTCGTTTACATTTATTAGAGCAGCACTCACTGTTCCGCTTTATTCATCTTGATTTAACAGATCGTGAAACGGTCAGGGTATTATGTACTCAGGAACAGTTCGATAGGGTCATCCACCTTGCTGCGCAAGCGGGTGTACGTTACTCACTAGAGAACCCATTTGCTTACGCAGACAGTAACTTAACGGGGCATTTATCGATTCTTGAAGGCTGCCGCCAAGCCAAAGTGAAGCATTTAGTGTACGCCTCTTCCAGTTCTGTTTATGGGGTGACAGATAACGCGCCATTTACCACTGACATGCCGACAGATCACCCGATTTCATTATACGCAGCGACAAAAAAAGCTAATGAATTAATGTCCCACTCCTATTCACACCTCTACCAGCTCCCGACAACGGGTCTGCGCTTCTTCACGGTGTATGGTCCGTGGGGTCGACCTGATATGGCACTATTCAAATTCACCAAAGCCATTTTAGCGGGCGAACCTATTGATGTTTATAATAACGGCAATCTGAGCCGTGATTTCACGTTTGTTGATGATATTGTTGAAGGGGTGATCCGAATTTCCGATATAATCCCTCAGGCAGACCCGAGCAACCATTCGACATCACCAGCACAAAGCAGTGCGCCATATCGCATTTATAATATTGGTAATGGGCAACCTGTAAAATTGATTGAGTTTATTTCCGCATTGGAAAAAGCCCTTGGAAAAGAAGCGATTAAAAACTTTTTACCGATGCAAGCTGGAGATGTATACACAACTTGGGCAGATACTGAAGACCTATTTAACGTAATAGGCTATCGCCCGCAAGTTTCTATTGAACAGGGTGTTCAGGCGTTTGTTGATTGGTATCGTTCATATTACCACCAATAATATCAATAACCTGTAATATCCTTAGCCGAATTTGAGAGGCAAGTTTGAAAATAGCAATCGCAGGGACTGGCTACGTCGGTCTATCTAACGCCATGTTACTGTCACAGAATCACGAAGTGGTCGCTGTGGATATCATTCCTGAAAAAGTGGCGATGTTAAACAACCACCAATCGCCGATTGTTGATACGGAGATTGAACAGTTTTTAACGGAAAAAACACTGAATTTCCGTGCTACGGAAGATAAAGTGGAAGCCTATACAGGCGCACAGTACGTCATTGTTGCGACGCCGACAGACTACGACCCAAAAACTAACTATTTCAATACCAAGTCAGTGGAATCGGTCATTCACGATGTGAATGAAATTAACCCAACTGCGACGATTATCGTCAAATCGACTATCCCTGTTGGTTTTACCGCACGTTTACGGGAAGAATTTGGTTACACCAACGTGATTTTCTCCCCAGAATTTCTACGTGAAGGCCGCGCATTGTGGGATAACCTGCACCCGTCCCGTATTGTGGTGGGTGAGCGCTCTGAGCGTGCACAAATTTTTGCCGATTTGCTGCTTGAAGGCGCCATCAAAAAAGATGTCCCAGTGTTATTCACGGATGGAACGGAAGCGGAAGCCATTAAGCTGTTTGCGAACACCTACTTAGCGATGCGTGTAGCTTACTTTAATGAGCTAGATACTTACGCAGAAAGCCGTGGTTTAAATGCACGCCAAATTATTGAAGGTGTATCGTTAGACCCACGTATTGGCAGCCATTATAACAACCCATCATTCGGTTACGGCGGTTATTGCTTACCGAAAGATACCAAGCAATTACTGGCCAACTACGATGACGTACCGAACAACCTGATTAATGCGATTGTGGAATCCAACCGTACGCGTAAAGACTTCATCTCTGACGCGATTATTGCCAAAGCGCCACGTAAAGTCGGTGTCTATCGCTTAGTGATGAAAGCGGGGTCAGACAACTTCCGTGCTTCTGCGGTGCAAGGCATCATGAAGCGCATCAAAGCCAAAGGCATTGAAGTGGTGGTGTATGAGCCAGTAATGAAGGAAACCGAGTTTTTCCGTTCAAAAGTGGTTAATGATTTAGCGGAATTTAAAGCCCAATGTGACATCATTTTGGCTAACCGTATGGTGCCTGAAATTGAAGATGTGGCAGATAAAGTCTATACCCGTGACTTATTTGGTAATGATTAAATATTGATACCCTGTATAGGTTGGTTGTTTGCCAACCTATTCTTCCTCTTTTCCCTCCATAAAAACCGCTCATTTTGTGCGATAGCTCGCAACATCCCTCTTTTTAAACCCGTTTTTGCAAGAATCGCTAAGAAATGTCTTTTTTCATTTGTTAGCATCCGCCGGTTGACTAAAAAACGGGCGTTGTTGTCATGCAAAAAATTATAAAAAAACAAAGAAATGGCTTCATGACTTACCAAAAAGCAGGTGAGATTGATTTTTGGCAAGTCATGATTGACTATATTGACGGAAAAATTGTTGGCAAAGATTTAGGTAGTGGAAATGCAGAGCGAAGTGTCGAGCGTATCTCGCTAAACGGTAAGAACTATATTATCAAATGTGAGAAAGAGCGGGATAAGCGCATAGAAAAACGAGTAATGCGTATGCTATCTGGCCCATTTTATTCACGTTTATTAACGCGTTTAGTCTCTGCTCAAAATCAGGGGTGCACCGTGACAAATGATATCTATTTTGTGGCGGAAAAAATGCAATATCGTGAATCTGTTGAAACGTGGATTATCGCTGAATATGTTGAAGGGACCGTTTTATCAGAACTGGATGATTTAACGCCTTATTATCCTGAAATGAAATCAGTTATTAAGCAACTCCATCACTATGGCTTATCCTCTAATGATATCCATGCGGGTAACTTTGTTTTGACAGAAGATGGATTGAAAGTGATTGATTTGTCTGATTATGGAAACTTAACCATATGTAAAGCCAATGACTTAATCGCATTAAAACGTTTTTATGGTATTGAGCCAGACAAAAAAAGCGGGACTTATCGATTTATTCGCTTTAGGGACAATTTTCGCCACTGGTCAAGAAAACTACGAGGTAAGAAAACTCGGTTATAGCCTAAACTGAGTTTTCTTATTGTCGAATTTATCAATTTAATTGATAAAGTGCATCCAAAAACTCAGGGATAAAGCTACCTGTACCGCGACAGCTCTGTGTTGCCGTTTTTCCTGCTTGTTTCATTAGCGCACAAGCGGTTGCAACATGTTGTAGTCTATCACCAGATAGCCCACAGCTAGCGGCAACCACGGCAGACAGTGCACACCCCGTTCCAACTACGCGAGTCATCAGAATATCGCCACCTTCGACAGCAATTGTGCGTACACCGTCAGTGATATAATCAATTTCACCACTGATGGCGACAATCGTATTCGCTTGTTTGGCCAGTGATTGTGCGGCAGGAAGGGCATCATTTGTGGAGTTTAGGGAGTCTACCCCTCGACCTCCAAGGCTAACTCCTGCTAATGCCATAATTTCCGATGCATTGCCGCGAATTGCCGCAGGTTTAAGGCTAAGGATTTCGTGACAAAAACGGGTACGAAAAGTGAGGGCACCAACGGCAACGGGGTCAAGAACCCAAGGTTTTTCCGCGGTATTAGCACTGTGTATAGCGCGTTTCATTGCTTGTTGCCTATCTGCCGTGAGTGTTCCCACATTGATTAATAAACTGTTTGCTATGGCGGCAAATTGTTCGGCTTCTTCAGGTTCAATGACCATGGCAGGAGAACACCCTAGCGCTAACAGGACATTTGCCGTAAAGGTTTGAACGACATCATTGGTCATGCAGTGAACGAGAGGGGATTGGTCGTGAAGTTGTTGTAATATTTGTGATTTTACAGTGTCGCTGATGTATTCAAATTCGGACATGATCCCCTCATTTAGCGTGATAGAGCATAAAATAGTGAATTGATTTTACACTCTATCCCGTTGAATGAAAGACGCAGTTAATCGCAGAGGTATTTTTCCATCACCATCCCTCCCGCACCTTGTGCGACAATTTCATATGAATCATTGGCGGCATAAATACGTGTTTGAATATGGGGGAAGGCAGCGAGTTTCCCTTCAACGGACTTTTTCGTCATCTCAAAGAAATGATTTTTTGGTGTTAAGGTTCCGCCACAAACCACCACGTCAGCCTGAGTGGTTAAGATGGCATTCGCGATAGCAATTCCATAATAATAGGCAGCTTCTTCAAGGGATTCGAGGCAAATAGGGTCATTTAATGTTAGTGCTTGGAAAATAGTGTGGTAATTAATGTCAGCCTCATTATTAACTAGTTCATTAATGACTGAACTTTTACCTAATCTGAGCTGCTGGATCACACGAGATTTAATCGCAGATAACGAGCTGTATTGCTTTAAGCAGCCAAACGAGCCGCACTCACAGCGTTGCCCATTGATATCAATAGTTGTGTGGCCAAAAGCTTGCGCGGTACTGATCGGCGCTGGCGCGTAGTGATTATTGATGATCGTGCAACTGCGAATGTCTGTATCGCAGGTGGTAAATAAAAATCGTTGGCTATCAGACGTGTAACGTAATCGGTATTCGGCAAAAGCAGCAAAACTGATGCCGCTTCCCAGTAGCACAAAGCACGGCACTTTTTGTGTGATGTAGTCGTAGAGTCCTTTAATGCGCGAGTTATATTGATGATAGGGGAGTTTGTCACGCTCTAAAATATGGTCGATAGCAATGCCGATACCGAGTAGGTTTTCTACACTGAGTTGGTGCTCCGCAAGGAGTGAGTCTACTTTACCAAGCAGGTGGTCAAGCATGTTTTCTGCTGTTTCCAAGTGCTCATATTTGACTTTCACCATCCCTAAAATCTCAAGTTTTAGGTTTTGTAAAACAATGGTGGAATAGATATCACTCATCTCAATGCCAACAAGATAACCATCTGCTGGGTTGATACTGTACAGAATGGGTTTTCGCCCTCCAGTAGACTCCCCTAGCTCTGAGGTTGAAATTAATTGGCATTTACTTAGCTCATCTAGCAATCTTGCACAGGTGGCAGGCTTCATACTCGCGAGCGTAGCGAGCATTTCGGCTCGAATAGGGCCATGTTTGAGGATTAATCGGTAAAGCACTTTCAATTTTTGCGTTTTTGAATTTTTTGAGGTGCGAAATTCATTTAATAATGTATGTAGCAAGCGCCTCACTCCTTTTCGTTCCAACCATTGGGCTTAAGATTAGCAAATCTACGCACAAAGTTCTGCATCATGCGACACATCATACCTAAAAACTTTTTCTTAAAATGAGATTAAGATCGCTGTTCTGTTTTTAAATTGCGCTATGATCGATTTTAACAATCAGTATTCGATTTTAATTTGGAGATAGCCATGCACCAGACAAAAGATATTTTAGAGAGCTTGAAATTTATTCAGTCACGTACGGATATGAAACCAACTGTCGGGATTATTTTAGGCTCTGGATTGGGCCCATTTGCAGATACCCTCGAAAATGCAGTGCATATTCCTTATAGCGAAGTTCCTCATTTTGCTAAGTCTGAGGCTGTTGGTCATGCGAATGAATTAGTGATTGGTACGATCGCGGGCAAAACGGTAGTTGCGATGAAAGGCCGTTTTCACTATTACGAAGGTTTTTCATTAGACCAAGTTACTTTCCCTGTGCGTTTGATGAAAGCACTCGGTGTTGAAAAATTAATTATCACTAACGCCTGTGGTGCAGTAAATACCGATTTCAACCCAGGTGACCTGATGATTATTACCGATCACATTAACCTGACTGCGAATAACCCATTAATGGGGCCTAATAACCCTGAGTTGGGTGTTCGTTTCCTAGATGTGAGCGAGGTTTACAACAAAGAACTACGTCAGACAATCAAAGATGTTGCCTCTGAACAAGGTGTTTCTGTGCGTGAAGGTGTTTATGCATGGTGGACTGGCCCGACGTACGAAACCCCAGCAGAAATTCGCATGATCAGAACATTAGGGGCTGATGCAGTGGGGATGTCGACGGTGCCTGAAGCCTTAGTTGCTCATCACTCGCAAATTAAAACAGTCGGAATTTCCTGTTTAACCAATATGGCATGCGGCATTTTGGAACAACCGTTAAGCCATGATGAAGTGATTGAAACCGCAGAAAAAGTGAAAGCGACATTCTTGAAATTAGTCACTGGTGTGATCGCGCGTTTCTAATTTAAACATTCTTTTTCTCAAAACAAAATAAAGATGCTGTAATTATAGATAGGGTGAATATTGAAATGAAATTTAAAGGTCTGATTTTAGTTTCTTTAGGCGCTTGTAGTTATGGCATTCTTTCAACATTAGTTGTACTGGCTTATCGCGCAGGTTATTCCTTGAATGATGTGATTGGTAGTCAAACAGTACTCGGTGCGATTTTGTTGTGGTTTTTTGTCGTTGTCGGCGCATTAATAAAAAAAGCGCGTTTAGTGTGGCCAACTCGGCAGCAAGGTTTATTGATGTTACTCACGGGGACGACAACAGGGTTAACGGGCTTATTATATTATGCATCGTTACAATATTTGTCCCCAGCATTAGGTGTGGTGCTCTTTCTGCAGTTTACTTGGATGGGTGTCGCAATTAATGCAGTTATAAACCGTCAAATTCCTCCATTGATGACAATTGTTTCTGTGGTGGTCATTTTAATAGGCACCGTACTAGCGACTGGGTTATTAAATAGCCAAGAAATTGTATTTCACTGGGCGGGGGTTTTATTAGGATTATGTGCAGCATTATCCAATGCGATACGGGTTTATGTGAGTGGCGCATTGGCGGTAAAGACCGACCCAATGATGCGTTCCGCGATTATGGTAACGGGAGGGGCTATTTTGACCTCCATTATTGTACCGCCGACATTCTTATTTAGTGCATCAGCGTTCCAATCGTTATTCTTTACTTATGGATTACCTCTGGCTTTCTTTGGTTCGTTCTTCGGTATGTGGATGTTTGCTAAAGGCACCCCCCTTATTGGTACAAGTTTAGCGACCATTGTGAGCTCTATGCAGTTGCCCGTCACTATTTTGCTGTCAGTGACTGTTCTGCAATTACCCCTCGAATTCATTCAGTTTGTTGGTGTCGCCGTCATCTTAATAGGGGTGGCTATCGCTGAGCTGAAAATAAAAATAAACAAATGTAACTCCAAACGGAGCTTCGTATGAACATTAAATCCCGCTTGAAAATCATGCTTTTCCTGCAATATTTTGTTTGGGGAAGTTGGTTAGTTACGCTCGGCTCGTACATGATGAAAACCTTGAGTTTCTCAGGTGCTGAAGTTGGTTTAGTTTATAGCTCAAAAGGTGTTGCGGCTATTTTAATGCCTGGGCTTATCGGAATTATTGCAGATAAATATATTCCAGCGAATCGCTTATATATGATTTGCCACCTGATAGGTGCGGCTGCATTATTCTATGCAGCAACCGTGACCAGCTCATCGGTGATGTTTTGGGTGATGTTGATCAATGCGATGGCATTTATGCCAACAATTGCGCTTTCAAACACGATTAGTTACTCGTCATTGAGCCAATACCAATTGGATTCAGTTAGTAACTTCCCACCAATCCGTGTATTTGGAACCGTTGGGTTTATTATCGCAATGTGGAGCATCAGCTTATTAAAATTCGAACTCAGTAGTATGCAGCTTTATATTGCGGGTGGTTGTTCATTGCTATTAGCAGCATATTCTCTCACACTGCCAAAAATTGAAGTGAATAAAAAAGCCATTTCAAGTAGCTGGATGAGTAAGCTTGGCTTAGATGCGTTAGTGTTATTTAAAAAACCGATAATGGCCGTCTTTTTCTTATTTGCGATGTTACTTGGTGCGGTTTTGCAAATTACCAATACGTTTGGTAACCCATTCTTACACGATTTCGGTCTCAATCCGCTGTATCAAGATAGTTTAGTGGTGCAATACCCGTCTATTTTATTATCTATCTCACAAATGGCTGAAGTCTGCTTTATTTTAGCCATTCCATTTTTCTTAAAACGCTATGGCATTAAAACCGTTATGCTATTAAGTATGTTTGCATGGACATTGCGGTTTGGTTTCTTCGCCTTTGGTGACCCATCAGCGATTGGCTTGATGTTCTTAATCATGTCGATGATTGTGTATGGTTGTGCATTTGATTTCTTTAATATTTCAGGCTCCATTTTTATCGAACGGGAAGTTGATACCCGAATGCGTGCCAGTGCCCAAGGATTATTTATGACCATGGTGAACGGTGTTGGGGCATATTTTGGCGCAATTCTTAGCGGATTGGTTGTCGATTACTATACTGTTGACGGTATTAAAGATTGGCAAATGATTTGGCTGGTCTTCTCGTCTTACACCATTGTTTTAGCCATTATTTTCCAATTTACATTCCATTATAGCCACGATAAAGACGCGGCAATGAAGGAAGCAAAAGCGAACTAAGATTAACTGCTAAAAATCAAGATCAAGCCTAAAAAGAGAAAGCCATTAAGTTGGCTTTTTCTTTTTGGTGCAATTCAACTAAACGTAGTTACGCTTACCCCGTAAAATATGCTCTGTTAGGGTTTCTTCAGCTTGGCTGAAGGCTTTTTCCTTCAGCTGCTCAACAAGTTGCTGATGTTGGCGTGTGGACTCAAAATAATATTCATTGCGGTAAATGGGATCCGGTTGGAAATAAACACGTTGGCGAATATTATCGGCTAAATCTAAAAAGACAGCGTTATCGAGTAATTCTAAAAAGAAGCGATGAAAGCGCTCATCTTCTTTAATCCAACCTTGGTAATTATTTTCCGCAAGTAGGGCTTTTTGCTGTTCAATAATAGCTTCTAAATTGGTGAAATGTTCTTCGGTTAAATAATCACGAACAAGTTTAATCGCATGAGATTCAATGGCTAAACGTAAATCATAATTATCCCGCGTTTCTTTTAAAGACAGTTTTTGAATAAACACCCCTTTGCGGGGAATAATTTTAACCAAACCTTCATTCTGCAACTGGTATAGCGCTTCGCGAATAGGTGTGCGGCTCATTCCAAGCTCTTCAACTAAGCTGTTTTCAGAGGTGTAGCTTTCCTCGCCAAACTGCTTACTGATAATTTTATGTTTAATGGCCGTATAGGCTTGTTGGCTGAGTGGTTTATCTTTCATTAGGATCTTGCGTCAAAAGTAGAAATTTCAGTGAGTATAGAAAGGAATAGACTGGTATACAAGCAAAGCACTAGCTTTATATTGTTTAGAGAACAAGCAAATGTTGATTAATTATTGATAATAATATGAATGATAAACCAGCATCCGTGCCGGCTTTGATTGAGTTAATATAATTCAGGGCGACGGTTTTCCATACAGGGTAGCTTTTGACGTGTTTCAGCGGTGTGTTCAGGTGAAATTTCAGCGAAGAACACCGTTTCATCATAGCCTGCGGAAGCAATTGTTACGCCGAGGGCATCACAAATTAAGCTACGACCAATAAAAATATTGCCAGTTTGGTCGCACGCACAAACAGGAATGGTATTTTCTAAAGCACGGGTTTTTACGAGAGTTTGGTAGTGTTCTTCTTTGAGAGGCCCACTGACCCATGCTGTTGGGACTAAGAGTAAGTCTGCCCCAGCTAACGCTAATTTACGAGCGACTTCAGGGAAACGAAGCTCATAGCACACTAAAATACCAATTTTTCCAAATTCGGTTTCAACAGGCTTCAACTCGTTATGGCTTTGGATAATATTGAGCGATTCTTGGTAAGAAAAAGCGTCATATAAATGGGTTTTTTGGTAGTGATAAATGAGTTCACCTTGGCGGTTTAACATAATGGTGGTGTTAAACGCACGTTTAGGCTCATTTTCAGCCCGCTCATAAATGCCACAAACTACATAAATTCCATACTCTTTTGCTGTTTTAGCCAGTTGGGAAACAAAAGGGCCATCAACATTCTCTGCGACGTCGGCATAACTGATACCACTGTCCGCGGGGACAAACGCCATAAACATTTCAGGTAATAGCACTAAATCCGCGCCACCCTGAGCCGCTTTTTGGATGGCATCACAGGCTTTTTTTAAATTCTGCTCTTTATTCGGGCTACTGGCTAATTGGGCAATTGCAACTTTCATGTCAGCTCCTTATTCGAAATATTTTGCAGCACCTGAGATAGCGGCTAAAGTTTCACCCGCATCAATGCGTTTTTTTACATCAATTTCAGCATGTTGTGCATTAAGTGCGCGTTGGCGATATTCTTGTAATGTCACTTCATCTGCGACTAAAATGCCATCACCATCTGCAATAATTAAATTACCTGGATGGATAGTGACGCCATCGACACTGATTGGCACGTTGATTGCGCCTTCAATGCCTAAGATTCGAGTTGTTAGCGGACTGACTTTGCGGGCAAATACGGGGACGCCAATCTCACGTAATGCTTTAATGTCTGTCACACAACCATCGATAACCGCCCCAGCGATTTTTTTCGCGCGTGCCATATAAGACACCATCTCCCCCCAACAGGCGCGGTCATAATCTCCAGACATATCAATGCAAACTACATCACCTTCCTGAACGATATCAAAAACTTTATGTACTGCTGAAGAGTCCATATGCGGAATGCGTACAGTTACTGCATGACCAATAAACTGATTCTTTTCAATTTGTGGGCGTAGCGTTTTGATAAAACCAAAATCAGTCATATGGCCAATTGTTGAAGGACAAACATCACGGCAGCTTTCGATCACTTCTTGATTAAAACAGGTAACTCGAGGATTTAATGTAAACATAGGGCACCTTTATTCGTTATATTATTTAGAGAGTGTGAGTAAAACTAATTTTGCTCTACAGCAGCCGCAAGAGGCTTGTCAGGTTGAATGAAGAACCAGCAAATAATCGCTAAACTAATAGGTATCACATTGAAAAGTAAGGCGACTGTCCAGCCAAAATGTTGAGCCAGCCAACCACATAAAATTGGGGAGATGACACCACCCAGATTGCCCCACAGGTTCATCCACCCACTTACTGAGCCCGCATATTGGCGTCCTTTATCCGCGGCGATCGCCCAAGATGTCACAACGGGCAGGCCTAAAGAGCCGAGAGCTAGGGTGAGCCATGCGACACTTGCAACGGCGCTTTCCGTTTGCGCTGCGCCACAAATTCCCACGATAAACAGGATAAAACCCGTAATCGCGATGTAGCCCCTTGCGACTAATTGGGAGTAACCTTTATTGAGTAGCCAGTCAGATACTGAACCTGCAGTCAGTACGGCAATACAAATGGCTAACCATGGGAAACTTGCCGCAACACCCATTTGTGTTAATGAAAATCCGCGTGCTTCTTGCAGGTAAGTTGGCAACCAAATCATGAATAACGTGGTCATATAGGCGACAAAAAAGTATTGAAAGCCAACTGCCCAAAACGGACGCTCTTTCATGAACTTACGCCATGGCGCTTTGACATCCTCACCACCATTTTCACTGATTGTTCGACCACTTTGTATAAAGGCGATTTCGCTTTGTGAGATTTTAGGGTGCTGTTCTGGCTTGTTTCGAGCACAGAAGTACCAAATCAACCCAATTAAAATCCCAATGACCCCAAAGATGTAGAAAACGGCGTGCCAGCCGAAAGAAATCATAATAAAAACAGTGAGGGTAGGTGCGATGACAGGGCCAAAATAAGAGCCTGCTAACAAGAAGCTTGCAGCTCTGGCTTTTTCATTTTGGCGGAACCACCAAGTATTAAAAACGGCATTTGAGGGGTATAACGGGGCCTCACCGACACCAAAGAGAAAACGCACGATACATAGCCAGATATAAGTCGGTGCAACCACCGTTAGAATGGTAAATGCAGACCAAACATACAAGCTTATTGTTGCAATTAATCGACTACCAAAGCGTTCCGCTAATATCCCACTAGGGATTTGTGCTAATGCATAACCAAGAGAAAATAGTGCGCCTAAAAAACCAAACTGAACCTTACTCATACCTAGATCGGTCATCATATGTTCCGCAACAATGGAAATGTTGGCGCGATCCATATAGGCAATTAAACCGATAATAAAAAATATTGCTGCTAATCCCCAGCGTAAACGCCCTGGTGAGTCCTTCGCTGTAGGTGCTATCACAGAGTCTTTGTATGACATAGTCTTACCTTTTTTATTGGTCTGTAGAGGTAATTAATTTTATTGTATTTATATTGAATTCAACTTGTATACAAGATGGATGTTAATAACGGGTTATTGTTCTGTCAAAGATCTGTTTTGTTATCTGTGATTGGAATCAAAACATTTGGTGAATTTATGAGCGAGCTCATGTTTTTCAATAACAAAATAGTTAGCTGGAATTAATAACTTATTAATCAATGAGTTACTTTTATTGGTGAGAAGAGGAAATTAGGCACTTATCGCAGTAGCAAGTCGTTAACTCTAGATGTACGCCGGTATTTCTAGAGTTAACATATAAGTTATTTATCAATTTTCTTTTTTTTCACCTCTGTTTGCTCAAGCTGCCTTATGCTTTTTTGTGGCGTTGGTAGATTTTCTGGCATGGTACCGCCAAGCTCTTGAATCGTTTCTCTTACTTTTTGGCCAACTTCAAAGTGAGTTTTATTCGCTTCTGTTTTACTTTGGATATTATCTCGTTTGAGCTTTTCATCTGTTTGAGTTGCTCTAAACAAGTTGGCAGCAAGCTCTGTTGAACCCATATGGTCGAGTATTTTCTGTGATTTTTTTAAACCTTTCTGTTGATGAATACCTTTTTGGTCAAGCCCACCATACAACCCACGATAACCATGATTTTGAAAAACAGCAAAATCAATGCCTGTTGAGACTCCTGCTTGTTGGGCTGTTTCTACAAGAAGTTTATTGTGTTCTTTCAGTTCATTACGTAAAAATAACCGTTTTTCGTCCTCTTTTAATTGTTTAAATGAAGCGTTATCGTTGAGCTCTTGACGCCTTGTTTGCAGTGCAAAATAGGTTTGACCAGCTGCAATGACGGGTTTACTCGGATCGCCATTTTGAACGACAAGGTAGCAGGCGTAACGTGAGAGGGTCATATTTTTGAGCTTTCGTTTAGCACCAGAACCAATTTCGACCATATCGATGATCTCCTCGAAATGGTCTTCAATGGCATGTCTACTTTGCAAACACGCCTCTTTTGCTTTTTCTAAAACAGGAAGGAAATGCCGATATTCCGAATATTCGAGGAGTTTAGACAACTCTCTCGCTGACCAGTATTCATTACCTGAATTATCTGTTTTTCTAATATCTTCAAAAGGTTGTTGCGGTACCATTTTACTCTCCAATTTTTGAGTAAGTGATTTTTTTGGGGAAGAAAGATAGTTTACCGTGGAGATTATTTGAGCGCCTAGGAATTTTCAAGAAATAGCAATATTAAGGCAGCTTATGCGATTTTCATTCCAAAATTAAGGGTTTTTCTACCTATTTCAGGTTATTTGGTGATTTTAGGAAAATAAAAAAAGCCAATTTATACAGAGTATTAATTGGCTTAGTCATGCATTACTGTCAGAGAAGGGATTATTCAATATTCTGAATCTGTTCTCTCATTTGCTCGATTAATACTTTCAGTTCAACAGCAGAAGTCGTCACTTCACTGTTAATCGATTTTGACGCTAACGTATTAGATTCACGGTTAAATTCTTGCATCATAAAGTCAAGGCGGCGGCCATTGGCTTCTTTTTTCTTCAAGATATTACGGGTTTCTTTAACGTGCGCCTCTAATCTATCCAATTCCTCAGCAACATCAACACGTTGGGCAAGCAAAATTAGCTCTTGCTCTAAGCGGTTATTGTCTACTTGAATTTCAGCTTCTTCGAGCTTACTTTGCAGGCGGTCGCGCTGCCATTGCAGAATTTCAGGCATATGTTTACGCACTTTTGCTACTTCAACGAGCACACCATCAAGGCGCTGCTCGATTAAAGCATGCAATGAAGCCCCTTCGGCTTCGCGGCTCTGGATAAAAGCATCGATGGTTTCATCTAAACCGGCCATTAACTGTTCGCTGATGGCATCTAAATCTTGCTCGCCTGCCGACATGACTCCCGGCCAACGTAAAATCTCTAACGGGTTGATTTCACCTTCGTGGCTGTAATTTTTGACCCAATTTGCTGCGCTAATTAATTGGCGCGCTAATTGTTCATTAAGAATTAATTCGCCACGGTTTGCACCGTCTAATTCAAAACGTAGGTTACATTCCACTTTTCCGCGCGTTAAACGTGAACGAAGACGCTCGCGAATAACGGGTTCAAGGCTTCTGAACTGCTCAGGTAAACGGATATACGTTTCTAAATAACGTTGGTTTACGGAACGCAGCTCCCAGGCCGCATTCCCCCATTCACCCTTGATATCACGGCGGGCAAAAGCGGTCATACTACGGATCATAATTCGTTCCTATTATCGATAAGATAATGGGATTATAGCGCTATGAGAGATGACAGGATAGGCATTATCGTTTTAAGGACGTATAATGCGTCCCAATTTGAGTTGATAACGGAGATAACACCATGCGCCCAGCAGATAGACAAGCGGACCAAATGCGCCCGATTACCATCACGCGCAATTATACAAAACACGCAGAAGGCTCTGTTCTTATTGAGTTTGGCGACACCAAGGTGTTATGCAATGCAACGGTAGAAGAGGGGGTTCCTCGTTTCTTAAAAGGCCAAGGCCAAGGTTGGGTAACCGCTGAGTACGGTATGTTACCGCGCGCAACAAATTCACGTAACCAACGTGAAGCTGCGCGTGGTAAGCAAACTGGCCGCACAATGGAAATCCAACGTTTGATTGCGCGTTCTTTACGTGCAGCGGTTGATTTGAAAAAATTGGGTGAATTCACCATCACGTTGGATTGTGATGTTATCCAAGCCGATGGCGGTACACGTACTGCGGCGATTTCAGGCGCATGTGTGGCTCTGGTGGACGCACTGAATAATATGGTTGCTCAGGGGAAAATTGCGAAAAGCCCTCTGAAGTCTATGGTTGCCGCAGTTTCGGTCGGAATTGTGAACCAAGAAGCGCTTTGCGACCTTGAGTACGTTGAGGATTCTGCCGCTGAAACGGACATGAACGTGGTAATGATGGATGATGGCCGCATGATTGAAGTGCAAGGCACGGCAGAAGGCGAACCGTTTAGCCATGAAGAGTTATTAGCTCTACTGGCATTAGCCAAAACAGGGCTTGATACCATTTTTGAAGCTCAGCGAGAAGCGCTGAAATAAATTAATGATTAAATAGGCGGCTGAAAAGTCGCCTTTTTTATGTCTGCAAAATGACAGATAACGCAATCAGCAAAATAACAGATTAAATATATATAATTTTCATCAATGAGGAGAATGACCAATGAAAGCCTATCAGCGCGATTTTATTGAACTTGCCATGAAAAAACAGGTACTGAAATTTGGTGAGTTTACGCTGAAATCAGGTCGCAAAAGCCCTTACTTTTTTAATGCAGGGTTATTTAATACTGGACGTGATCTGGCACTTGTCGGTCGTTTTTATGCACAGGCGCTGCAAGAGAGCGCAATTGAATGTGATGTAATTTTTGGGCCTGCCTATAAAGGTATTCCAATTGCAACCACCATGGCAGTCGCACTGGCTGAACATCATGACATCGATATGCCATATTGCTTTAACCGTAAGGAAGCTAAAGATCATGGTGAGGGTGGTGTATTAGTTGGTAGCCCTCTGCAAGGACGTGTTGTTGTCGTTGATGATGTGATCACAGCAGGTACTGCAATTCGCGAATCGATGGAAATTATTAAGCAGCAAAAAGCGACTCTGAACGGTGTTTTACTGTGCTTAGACCGCCAAGAAAAAGGAAAAGGTGAGATCTCAGCAGTACAAGAGGTTGAGCGTGACTATAGCTGCAAAGTATATTCAATCATTACGATGAGCGATTTGATTACGTACCTTTCTGAACAAGAAGGTATGGAAGCGCACTTAGTGGCGATGAAAGCTTATAGAGAAAAGTACGGTATTTAAAAAAATCCCCTCGCCCAAAAAACGGGCGGGGTGAGTAGTACTAATAACTGGCTATTGTAACTGAGCTAAAATTAAAGGCCAGCGCGCTTCGAACTCGACAGTCGGTCGATAACGAAATTCGGAACGTACGAAGCGTGATAACATGCCTTCGCAAAAAGCGAGCAGTTGAGAGGCAAGTAGCGATTCATCATGTACAAAGCCATGACCATCGCGTATTTTCTTCTCTTTTAACACTTGGCGTAATTGGGATTCAATTCGCTCAAATAATTGGTTAATACGGTCTTGCAGCCTGTCTTGTTCAAACATAAGCGCATGACCTGTCATTATACGCGTTAAGCCAGGATTTTTCTCTGAAAATCCTAAAATTAACGCTAACATTAATTTAATTCTAATGATGGTATCTTTTTCATCATTTAAAATTAGATTAATACGCGAAACCAGTGAGTCTTCGATAAACCCAATAAGGCTATCAAACATCTTCATTTTACTTGGAAAATGACGGTACAACGCTGCTTCTGAAACACCAACGGTGGCTGCAAGTTTTGCAGTCGTAATGCGTTGGCTACCATCACTACTTTCTAACATTAACGCAAGAGCCTGTAAGATCTCATCACGTCTGTTACGTTTTTGTGTTGTCGCTTTTTCTGCCATGTCTAATTAGACCCCTGCTAAAACAGCAAAACAAACTATCCAAAATTTTGCTCTTAGTAAAGAGACTTACAGAGCAAAATAGGTTTAAAAATGTAGAGAGTGTAAGTAAATTTTGAACAATATTTCTGCTCGGTAATATGCGACCGATTGTTTTAATTCATAAATATAGAACCTAAAGTCGGTTCTATATAGCATATTAAATATCAGAATATTTTATTTATTGTCGACCTGAATGGCCAAAGCCACCTGCACCACGCTCTGTCGCATCGAAATCATCAACAATATTAAATTCAGCTTGAACAACAGGAACAAAAACCATTTGAGCCATACGTTCACCAGGCTCTACAGTAAAGGTTTTGTCACCACGGTTCCAAACAGAAACCATGAGTTGACCTTGATAATCAGAATCAATAAGACCGACAAGGTTTCCGAGTACAACACCATGTTTATGGCCTAAGCCTGAACGAGGGAGAATAACCGCAGCGAGACTTTCATCAGCGATATGTATCGCTAGACCTGTTGGAATTAATTCGGTTTGACCTGGAGCCAAATCAATCGGCGCATCAAGGCAAGCACGCAAGTCTAAGCCTGCTGAGCCTGTTGTTGCATAGGTTGGTAAAGGAAATTCGTTACCGATACGGCTATCAAGGATTTTTAGGTCAATTTTTTTCATAACGTTGAAGTATCTCGTCAAGTAAATAGTGGCTTAATTCAATTTTACTGCTATGTGGCAACCGAGTATCACCATTGGCATCAAATAGGTGTAATGCGTTGTTATCGCTATTAAACCCATTATCCGCAAGGGAAACATCATTGGCACAAATTAAATCTAATTGCTTCTGTTGTCGTTTTTGGCGTGCATATTCTTCCACATTTTGGGTTTCAGCTGCAAATCCGACAACATAAGGCCTATTTTTGGTAAGAGCACCAACACTAGCGACAATATCTGGGTTTTTCACTAGTGTAATGGTGAACTCATCACCTTGTTTTTTAATTTTATTTTCAGCGACAGTTTTGGCTCGATAGTCTGCAACAGCAGCACAGCCAATAAAAATATCTTGTTCAGCGATAGATTGATGAACCTGCTCATACATATCTAACCCGCTAATGACATTAATTCGATTCACACCCATTGGTGTCGGGAGGTTAACTGGCCCTGAAATTAATGTCACATCAGCACCTCGTTGGCTTGCCGCTTGGGCAATTGCAAACCCCATTTTTCCTGAGCTGTGATTACTGATAAAACGCACAGGGTCTAAATCTTCACGAGTTGGACCAGCCGTGATCATCAGTTTGATGCCTTGTAAATCTAGCTTAGGATTGAAATATTCACCAGCCAAACGAACAATTTCGAGCGGATCAATCATGCGACCTGGGCCAATATCACCACAAGCTTGACTGCCGTCATCTGGCCCCCAAATTATACATTGGCGTTGTTTCAATCTGGTTAAATTATCTTGTGTTGCATGTGCACGGTACATTTGCTGGTTCATTGCAGGCACTATCGCAATGGGAGCTGCGCTGGCAAGGCATATTGTGGTCAGCAAATCATTCGCCATCCCTGCATTAAGTCTAGCAATTAAATCCGCAGTTGCTGGGGCTAAAATAATCAAATCTGCCCATTTTGCGAGTTCAATGTGGCCCATTGCGGCTTCAGCGGCGGGATCTAATAAGTCGTCAGCAACAGGGTGACCGGAAACAGCTTGCAAGGTCAGAGGGGTAATAAAGGCCTTTGCGCCTTGAGTCATAACGACACGAACAATCGCGCCTTGGTCACGCAAGCGACGAGTCAGTTCTGGAATTTTATAGGCGGCGATGCCCCCACTGATACCAATAACTATCTGTTTACCCAATAGTGATAGTTGATTCATTATTTTTATCCACTTTGCTCAACATGAACGGCATATTACCACATTGCGCGTTTAGGGGGAGCGCTCGATTTCGCATCAACTTATTATTTTTGCGAAGCGCTACGCAAAGCCTCATGAACACAATTGTTTTCCACTGAAAACTCGATAAAAGTGATGAGAGAGAATTCAGGGATGAATAATATTATGAATGAATACCAAAACTTACCACCTAGAGAGAAGCTACTTGCTTATGGTGCGGCAACGCTTTCAGATGCCGAATTGTTGGCTATTTTTTTGCGAACAGGTAGCCAAGGAGAACCTGTTTTGAGGTTGGCTGAGCGGCTGATTAAGGAATTTGGTTCATTGTACTTATTGATTCAAGCAGACTATGCGCGGCTGATGCAATGCAAAGGGATGGGACATTGCAAATTTACACAGTTACAAGCGGTTAGTGAGCTAGCTCGCCGCTTTTTTTCGGAGCAATTTCTTTATGAGGATGTGATGAGTGGGCCAGAACTCTTAAAGTCTCGGTTACTTGATTTGTTTGCAGGGCAAGAGCGTGAAGTTTTTATTGTGTTATTTTTGAACAACCAAAATCAAATTATTTGCCACGAAGAGATGTTTAAGGGCACATTAAATCGCGTTGAAGTACACCCAAGGGAAATTATTCGCTTTGCAATAAAAATGAATGCAAGTTCAATCATCTTGGCGCATAACCACCCATCAGGTAATCCTGAACCTAGCGCAGCAGACAGACAGGTGACTGAGCGAATTCAGAGTGCATGCTCGATTATGGGGGTGAAATTACTTGATCATTTTGTGGTCGGGCACAAGCAATGTGTCTCTTTTGTGGAACGAGGGTGGTTGTAAAATCATTTTTTTGCCTAAAAAATGACAACTTTTACGCTGTTGGGCTTGAGTGAAAACGATTGAAAGCGTATACTACGCCACCTTTAAGGATCTTGGGTTTGGCGAGAAGGGCCTATCTCAGTAAATTTTTACCTGTCTTTGTAAATCTTTATTTAGGTATAAACGGTTTTTTCAGTCAATTGAAAGTTTGCTGAGATGGGCTCCTAAGCCTGACGAGGCGGCCATACCCAGAACAAAAAAGCTCGAGCTGATTAGATTTTTGGAGAATAGACATGTCACGAGTCTGCCAAGTTACCGGCAAGCGTCCAATGAGCGGTAACAACCGTTCACACGCATTAAATGCGACCAAACGTCGTTTTTTGCCAAACCTGCACTCTCACCGTTTCTGGGTTGAGTCTGAGAAACGTTTCGTAACACTGCGTGTATCTGCTAAAGGTATGCGTGTTATCGATAAAAAGGGTATTGATGCTGTTCTTGCTGAACTGCGTACCCGTGGTGAGAAGTACTAAGGAGCTAAAAAATGGCTAAAGGTATTCGCGAGAAAATCAAGCTGGTCTCTTCTGAAGGTACAGGTCACTTCTATACCACTACGAAGAACAAGCGCACAATGCCAGAAAAACTGGAACTGAAAAAATTCGATCCAGTTGTTCGTAAGCATGTGATCTACAAAGAAGCAAAAATCAAATAATTTTGCTTTCTGCGTTAAAAACTCAGCCTCGGCTGAGTTTTTTTTTGTCTAAATTTTAATTGAATGGTGATATGCGCACACGAGGCTATGACCATTATTCTGAAAGTAGTAACATAGTGAATATTGATTGAATTAATAATGATATTTATTGTCAAATATCTATCGTCTTTTACTTTTTATACATAGACCTGACTAAGAGTGCCTGGTGAAAAAACAGTTTAAAAAAATTCTTGTTATCAAGATGAGGTTTCATGGGGACATGTTGCTGACAACGCCAGTTATCAGCTCATTAAAACACCAATATCCTGATGCTGAAATTGATGTTTTACTCTATCAGGATACGCTCCCTATTCTATCTGAAAACAGCGAAATTAATGCGCTATATGGGATGGCGAATAAAAAAAGTAGTGGGGTGAGCAAAGCGTGCAATTTTATTAAGTTGCTCTTAACGCTGCGCAAAAATAAATACGATTTAGTGGTAAATTTAGCGGATCAGTGGATGGTTAGCTTATTGGTGCGTGCAATTCCTGCTGAAACAAAAATCTCACATCAATTTGGTCATCGTGATTCTAAATATTGGCGTAATAGCTTTACGCATTTAACCGTTCCCGAAGGGGAGCATGTGGTTTTAAATAATCTATCTGTACTGAAACCGTTAGAATTAAAAGAACTTAAAACAAATCTGACGATGTCTTATACCGCGGATGATTGGAAAAATATTGACCAAAGGTTATTAGATTTAGGTGTACACAGTAGCTATGTTGTTATTCAGCCAACAGCACGGCAAATTTTTAAGTGCTGGGATGATGAAAAATTCTCTGCAGTCATTGATGCATTGCAATCACGTGGCTATCAGGTGGTATTAACGTCTGGTCCGAGCAAGGAAGACCTTGAGTGTGTCAATAATATTGCGAATGGCTGCCAAACAAAGCCAGTGATTGAATTAGCGGGTAAAACGACGTTTCCTGAACTGGGTGCGCTGATTGCTCATGCCGCACTATTTATTGGTGTAGATTCAGCACCGATGCATATTGCAGCGGCGGTAAATACGCCTATCGTATGTCTTTTTGGTGCAACCAATCATATATTTTGGCGCCCATGGACGGATAATGCAGTGCAATTTTGGGCGGGTGATTATGAAACAATGCCGCCGCGGGATGAGTTAGATCGAAATAAAAAATATCTCTCCATTATTCCTGCATCTGATGTGATTAAAGCAACTGAAAAGCTGTTGCCAATGAATATCCGTTCTATGATGACAAGGTATTAATATGAAATTGGCATTTTGCTTGTATAAATACTTTCCTTTTGGTGGTTTACAGCGCGATTTTTTACGTATTGCGACAGAATGCCAATCTCGGGGTCATCACGTGCGAGTGTATACTCAGTCATGGGACGGTGAAAAACCTGATGGGTTTGAAGTTGTCATTGTTCCTGTGTCTGCAAGCACGAATCATGGCAGGAATGCACAGTATTGTGATTGGGTTCTCGCCAATATCAAGCAGCACCCCGTTGATCGCATTGTGGGTTTTAATAAGATGCCTGGCTTGGATGTCTATTATGCTGCGGATGTGTGTTATGCACAGAAAGTTGCTGAAGAAAAAGGTTTTTTCTATAAACTGACACCGCGTTATAAGCATTATGCTGCATTTGAAAAAGCGGTTTTTGATGTGAATAAGCCCACACAGCTATTAATGTTAACACCACATCAAATCAAACATTTCAAACAGCACTATCAAACAGAAGACATGCGTTTCCATATGTTGCCCCCGGGGATTGCTTTAGATCGTAAATACGATAAGCAAATTGCCGACGCAAAACGAATTTATCGCAAAAAAAATCAAATCCCTGAATCTGCATTTTTACTGCTGCAAGTGGGTTCTGACTTTAAACGTAAAGGCGTTGATCGCACCTTAAGAGCTCTTGCTGCACTACCAGAGAGCATCAAGAAAAATACCTTGTTGATGGTAGTTGGGCAAGATAAGCCCGCCAAATACCAGCGCTTAGCAGAAGCATTAGGCATTAGTCAGCAAGTCTCTTTCTTTAGTGGGCGTAATGATATTGCAGAATTAATGGCTGCGGCCGATATCTTAATGCACCCTGCCTATCATGAGGCTGCTGGTATTGTCTTACTGGAAGCGATTACGGCAGGATTACCGATTATTGTCACTGAAGTGTGTGGTTATGCCTCGTTTATTCAAAAAGCCCAGTGCGGGGTCGTTATTAACGAACCTTTTGAACAGTCACAGCTCAACTATGCATTACAAAATGGTTTAGAAGATGCCAATATGCGCACACAATGGGCTAAAAATGCACAACATTTTGCAGATACAGAAGACTTGTACAGCCTACCGCAAAATGCAGCTGATATTATTTTAGGGTGCCAAAATGATTGAATTAAAACCGCCTTTTGATGCGCTTTGGCAAAATAAAGACCCATTTATTGAAGCGGATAAACTACACGGTGAAGTTTTTCGTGCATTAGAAACCCGAAAAACACTGCGCTTTGAGGTAGAAGGCCATAGCTATTTTATTAAAATTCACTATGGGACAACCTTAAAAGAAGTTCTGAAAAACCTGATTTCTTTTCGGTTACCTGTTTTAGGTGCAGATAGAGAATGGAATGCGATTCATCGACTTACGCAAGTGGGTGTCGATACGATGAATGGGCGTGCTTTTGGGCAAAAAGGAATAAACCCACTTCGTCGTCATTCCTTTATTATTACTGAAGACTTAACGCCAACGATTAGTTTGGAAGATTATTGTGCAAATTGGTTAAATGAACCTCCGCTATTTCCCACGAAGCAAATGATTATTCGCCGAGTCGCCGAAATGGTTCATGGTATGCATAAAGCGGGTATTAATCATCGTGATTGCTATATTTGTCACTTCTTATTGCACTTGCCTTTCACTGAAAAAGAAGACGAATTAAAAATATCTGTGATTGACTTGCATCGTGCGCAGCTCAGAACATCCGTTCCAGTGCGTTGGCGTGACAAAGACTTGATTGGCCTCTATTATTCTTCATTGAATATTGGTTTAACGCAGCGCGATATTTTCCGTTTTATGAGGATTTATTTTGCTTTGCCATTAAAAGAAATTTTAAAACAAGAGCAAGCGCTTATCGAAAAAGTCAGCCGTAAAGCTGAAAAGATTAAAGAACGTACAATTAGAAAGTCATTGTAAATACAATCGAAATTAGAGAGATAGAATACATGTTCTTCAATAAGGAAAATGCAGTCACAAAACAGATTGATTTATCATCATCTGATGCAGTCATTACTGATAGTAGCTTGCATATTTCGTATGGCATTGACCGTAACTTTTTATATGGTTGTGGAATTTCCATCGCATCATTATTAAAAACAAATTCTGATATCTCATTCTCATTTCATGTTTTTACAGACTATTTTGACGATGAACAATCTCGGTTGTTTAAGGTGCTTGCAGAGCAATACAAAACCAGTATTAAAATATATCTTGTTGATTGTGAGCAACTAAAGTCATTACCAAGTACCAAAAATTGGTCCTATGCCACCTATTTTAGGTTTATTATCGCGGATTATTTTTCAAATCAATTAGAACGCATGATCTACATGGATGCGGACATTATGTGCCAAGGCTCATTGAAACCGCTATTAAACATTCAGTTTGAGTATAATCAAGTTGCAGCTGTGGTACCTGAAAGAGATAGCGTATGGTGGCAAAAAAGAGCGGATGCTTTAGGGGTTCCAAGTATTGCTTCAGGGTATTTTAATGCAGGCTTTTTAATTCTTAACTTAGTGAATTGGTCAAAATTTGATATATCGACTAAGGCAATGGAATTACTTTCTCAAGATGCTGTTAAAGCTAAATTATCCTATTTAGATCAGGATATTTTAAATATGCTGTTAACAGAGAAAGTTATTTACCTTGATGGAAAATATAATACGCAATACAGCATCAATTATGAGCTACAAAAAGGCAAAAAAGAAAATCCAATAACACCAGATACCGTTTTGATTCACTATATTGGCCCCACAAAGCCTTGGCATGAATGGGCGTCTTATCCAACAGCGCAGTCTTTTGTTGATGCAAAAAATGCGTCGCCATGGAAAGATATTCCTTTATTAAAAGCAAAGAGTAGTAATCATTTACGTTATTGTGCTAAGCACTTAAGTCATCAGAAAAAATATTTATTGAGTATAAAAAGTTATCTTCAATATTTTTTTAAAAAATTATTTTAATATAACTGGTTGATTTTTAGGTATAAGATAAATGTATAATTTAAAGTTGTATTAGGTAACTAGGTGAAAAAATGAATTTTAGCGAACTAAAATATAAAATTAAATCCATTATTCAATATATTAAATTACCTAAACCACGATATCTTGAGAACAAGGATAAAGAGAATATTCATTCTATTTGTCTTGTCTTGATTAATGTCGGAATCGGTGATGCGATTATGGCTACATCATTTATTCATAAGCTAAAAGAGTTAAATAAGAATGTAGATGTTATTATTGCAAAAAAAAATACTGAAATCTTTTTAGGTAATTCAGATATTCGAAGTATTATTCTTAGTGATGATAATAAATGGAATGAAACCATATATGATTTAGTGATTGACCCATATAGTCACTGTGGTTGGTTTTTTTCATATAAGTATTATAAGTTATTGAAAAAGCTTAAATATAGTTTTTTGAGTGGTTTTAATGTAAAGTTTCCTTCTAAATATAATGATAACTTTAAAGCTAGTAATGGAATTCATATAACTGATTATTATAACCACATTCTAAAGACATTTTTCGCTAGTAAAATCGAAGGTAACTATATTGTTAATATTCCAGATAATGAGCTAGATAATGCTAGAAATAAATTAGAGTGTATTAGCTCATCAGATTTAAAAATTGCATTTTGCCCATTTGCATCAACACTAGAACGGAGCTTTAGTGATGGGCAAGTTAATGCTGTTTTAGATAAGTTAAAAAAAATAAAAAATATAAGTGTTATTATGCTCTGTGAGGAGCACAGAGCGAAAAATATTAATGTTGGTGAGAATGTTTATTTTTTTAAAACAGCAAGCTTTATTTCATCTGCTGCAATATTAAGTCTTTGTGATTTTTGTATTTCTTCGGATACATCTTTTGTGCATTTAGCAAACAGTAAAAATATTCCGTTATTAGCATTTTATAGCTCAGTTTATAATGACGGATTTAACACTGATTTTCTTTGCGCTCCTAATTATACTAAGTCAAAACAAGTAATAGAGCCTACCGGTATAAAAAATATCTCCGTCGATAATGTTATTACGGAAATATTAGATGAAATAAATTCTTATCACCTGATAGTGGATAGTCTAAAGACCACTAGTTAAGTGGTCTTTAGGTATATTTATTTATCGCCTATATAGATAGGTGAGTCGTCACTATTTCCATCTCTTAACTTCTGAAAATGATACCTTAATGTCTCGTCATCATTATGATTAGAAATTAAATTGTAGTTGGAATCTATTTTTTTATTACTAATGTTAAGCCAATTTGCTATACCCGTAGTAAAAAATTTACCAGACTTATAAGCCACTATGCGCTCTTTTTTCTGACTATCAGAATTGAGGATAATTAGGGGGATATTTAATACTTTAGCAGAGACATTACTGAGATTTAATTTAATTTCATCATCTATAATTGAATGTGATAAACCATGGTCTGCAAAGTATAACATTGAAAAACTGCGGTTTTTTTCTTTTTCTTGTGTTTTTAAGGTGCTATAAATTGATTCAAGGATATTGTCTGTTTTTTCGATACTTGAGACATAACATGAGATATTTGTATATTTTTTATCTTTAGTGATATATTTATTTTTATAATCTTCAATACGTGCACAAGTATCAGGATGAGAGCCATATAAGTGAATAACAAACAATCGCTTTTGTTTTTTATTTACTTTTTCTTCTAATTCATCTTTAAACGTATTTACTAAGCCAAAGTCACTTGAATCGTTGGAGTTAAAGGCACCCATCTTGTTGAATTTTTTAACATCACTCCTTTTTGCGATAAAGGTTATTGGTGTATCAAATTCACCAATAAAGCCTTGATTTGATATCCAGTAAACTTTATAACCTGCTGATTTTGCTAAATCAACAATATTTTGTCCATAATTGGGCTCCCAGTTTTCTTTACTTGATTGTGTCAGCATTACGCGTAATGAAGAAACAGTATTGGTCCCACCTGAAGTTAATCCTTCAACTATGATGCCATTCGTTTTATTGATAAATGGCGTGTTATCTATTGGATACCCATAAGCGCTCATATAATCTCGGCGAACACTTTCCCCAATAACTAAAATATAGTCATCATATTGCGTTTTATCTTTTATTAGTGTTGATTTTCCCCATTCACTATTTTTAGTGAACTCACTAAGGTTCTCAACTTCTTTTTTCACACTTAGTGTTGATTGATACATATTATTAAAAAGTTTAAAGGGAGACTGGTTAATCAATGCAAAAATTGCTAGGCATACAAGTAATGTTTTATTTCTATAAAAATATATTCCATTCTTGATAGTTATCTTTCGATAGAAAATAAACCCAGCTACAATCATTAGTGAAAAAAGATAATTCTTTATCGGAATTTGAGTGAAAAATTCTTTGGACTCCATTGCATCTGTAGCAATGACAGAAGAAATATATTGATAGGTAGGCTCACCGAAGTTTAAGCCAATAGGTGTGTATATGGCATTAACCAAGACAATTGGAAACCCTATGTACCAATAGGCTTTATTTGAAGAGCTTAATATAATAATTAAAAAACAAACTAATGTTATTTCCCTTACTGTAGGGTGTGCATTTCCTGAGCCAAGTAACATAAGTTTGGCGATAGAGGCTAGGATAATTAAGGAAAATAAAACCAATAAGGTTTTTTTTAACTCAGGTTTTTGTATCATAGAGCAGCCATGTGATTAGGAATCAAACCGTTATAAGCGTTAGTCATTGAGCTTAGTGTGTTTTTATATAGCGTATTTTGCATACTGTTTTAATTTATGATTATAAAGGAAAACTAACGCATTTACACGAATAAAAGGGGGAACTACTTAGAGTTATAGATATTGTGTTTACTAATGTATAAAAGTGGGCTTCAATTTATTAACAACAGGGTAATGATAGTTGTTATCATTTAGTGCATGGATTCTATGGTGTTTTGTAAAAAAAGATAAAGTGTAAAACTACGTGAATAACCTAAAACCAAACTAAGAATAGTTTATACTATTGATGGTTCTATAGAAAAATGTGGGATTTTTGGGATTTTTGGGATTTTTGGCATTAGGGTGGTAAAGGCTTGCAATGGGAACGTATGATGTTAAGTCATGAGATGATAAAATCAAAAATAGAAATAAGCTCAGATACCAATATCAGTGATGGAGATTTTTTTCATATCGCTTATGGTGTAGATGAAAATTTTTTATACGGTGTAGGTACTTCAATCTCCTCAATTCTTATCTATAACACTGAACGTCGTTTCCATTTTCATGTTTTTGTTGATAAATTAAAAGATGAATTGCTTTTTCATCGCTTGATTGAAGGAACTCAACATCGGTTAACTATTTATTTGATTGATAACGAAAAATTTCAATCACTACCTTTGCCATCGAAAGGATGGAGCTCCGCAATTTATTTTCGGCTGATCATCATCTCTTATTTAGCAGAAAAAAACATCAATAAATTATTATACTTAGATGCAGATATTATTTGTAAGGGTAACTTATCCTATCTTGACTCATTAGAGTTTAACGAAAATACTTTTTTATATGCGGTAAAAGATAAATTCCGTAGCCAAAAGAAAGTGTTACCGATGGATATGTCAAAGTATTTTAACTCTGGTTTTCTATATATGTCAGTGCAAAAATTAGCTGAATATAATATACCGAATAAAGTTGTTGAGTTAGTCAGCAATAATGAGTTCGGTCATCCAGATCAAGATGCACTGAATATCTTATTAAATTCTAATCTATTGAATATTAGTGAAAATTTTAATTACATGTTCTCTCTGGATTGGCATATTGGGAATAAAGGAAATATTCCTAAAATTCCATCTGATGTTGTTTTTATCCACTTTGTGGGCCTAACAAAGCCCTTTCACGAATGGGCGATTTTTTATGAGGAATACGCTTTTTTTGAAACGGCGAGAAGTCAGTCACCTTGGAAAGACATCGATTTAATAAAACCAAAAGGTTATAAACAGTTATCAAGAAAAAAATCACATTTAAGAAAAAATGGCGATTATTTAGGTTTTCTGTCTACAACATTTAAGTATTTAATTAAAAAAATATTTTGATTTTAAAGCCCTGTATATTTGTATTTTTATAGGGCCTTTCTTTATTTGACTAGTACTTTTCGAATAAAAATAGCCGTTAAAATATTATATAAAATAAAAATATCAAGAAAGATAAATTCAAATAGGCAATAGACTAAAAAATAACCTATAGACGAAACAAATATTCCGACATTAAAAATATCTTTTTCCACTCTAATACTTTTAACTAAGTCTTTCATATTGATGGCAAATGTTGCTAAAAATAGAAATAACCCAATAAGGCCTATGCTATAACTAATATTTAGGAAGAAAGGCTCATCATTGTTGTAAAATGATTCTTTTTTACTTCTAGAATACCCCATCCCACCACTGAATTTTTTTGCGTTATTATCAAATAGAAACTGATTATAAGCGACAGAACCATAACCCACTCCCATTAACTGGTATGAGAGATTTTGCGTAAAAATTGGGTATCGAGTATCAATGATTTTACCTCGAGATGAGGTGATATCCTCTGCATACAGTGATTGGTTTACTTTAGTTTTTACTTGCGGGATATAATGATAGGAAGTGAGAACAATTGCTATTGCTAAAACACCAAAACTCACAATATTAACCATGAGTTTTTTATAGTTTGTGGATAAAATAAACAGAATAATAGCAGCTTCAATAATAACAGAAAGGAAGCCTCCTCGGCTCCCAGTATACAATATGAATAAGAAGGCTAGTATAGAAAGAAGTAGCATCGTGGCTTTTAGTATTCTTTTTTTGAATAGAAATAAGGCACTGAAAGTAAAGGGAAACAATAAGGTCATATAGTGTGCGAAACCATACCGAAGTTGTAGGTAGAGAGGTAAAGCACTATTTTTAAACTGCTTTAAAATTGGAATAAAAAATATTGTGAAGGCCAATGTAGCAATGAGTGCATAGCAGATTGTTTTTTTTGATTTATCAATATCGCTTTTAAATACAATCAGAAAAAAAGTAATAATAAAAACATATCGCCAATCATCAAAGAACGCTTTGATGGCTTCTTGAGTGAAGCCTGAATACGTAAAAAATATAGCACAAAATAACCCCCAGGCACCAAACAGAAAAAGCATCTTTCTTGACTTAATTAGAGCGAGCAGGTCAGCTGTAATATTAATTTTATTTTTTAAAAGTGTGAAAATTGTATATAAAAAAAGTAAGACAACAGAGACATTTAATACACCTTGCGTATCGTTGGTAAACATTCCTAGTGTGACTAAAAATAGTAATAAAAAAGGAAGTTGACGAAGAGAAATACTGTTTATTTTCACGACATTGCCTTTATTGTCTTTGATTTAATCTCAAAAATTGGTGCTTATCATGCGGGAAAGAGTATGTGATGTAAATATAGCACATTCATAATGAAGCAAAGAAACCCAATGGGTGAAAGTATTTTATCATGTAACCTATTTCGTTTCATGAATCACATGCTGTATTGTGTATTGAATATTTGATTTATATAGGGTTAAAAATGCCAGAACTACCTGAAGTCGAAACCAGCCGTCGTGGTATTGAGCCACATTTAGTCGGTAATATAATCTCTTACGCAGTCGTACGAAACAGCCGTTTGCGCTGGCCTGTCAGTGAGCAAATAAAAAGCTTATCTGATGAAATTGTTTTAAGCGTGCAACGCCGTGCAAAGTACTTGCTGATTGAATTGAAAAAGGGCTGGATTATCGTTCACTTAGGTATGTCTGGCAGTGTGCGTATTTTAACAGAAGAGTTACCTGAAGAAAAACATGACCATGTGGATTTAGTCATGCGTGATGGTAAAGTTTTACGTTATACCGACCCGCGGCGCTTTGGGGCTTGGTTGTGGTGTGATGACTTAGAGAATAGCTCGGTACTCGCGCATTTAGGCCCTGAGCCCCTATCTGATGAATTTAACCCTCAATATCTTTATGAGCTCGCGCAAAAAAAGAAAGTGGCGGTCAAGCCTTGGTTGATGGACAACAAAATCGTCGTTGGTGTTGGCAATATTTATGCAAATGAAGCTCTATTTGCGACAAAAATTTCACCTGAAAAAATAACCAATACATTAACATTGGCTGAAATCACGGAGTTGGTTAAGCAAATCAAACTCGTGTTAGCTCGCTCAATTGAGCAAGGCGGTACAACGTTAAAAGACTTTTTGCAGTCAGATGGTAAACCGGGTTATTTTGCACAAGAGTTATTTGTGTACGGAAAAAAGGGTGAGCCTTGTTCAATGTGCGGAACGCCGATTGAAAGTATTAAACAAGGCCAGCGTAGCACCTTTTTCTGCCCTCAGTGCCAAAAATAACTCATGATAGCTATTTTTTATTGAGTTTTTTCAGCATTGCATCTGCAACAATGGGCGGTAAAAAAGAAGAAATATCACCATCATGAAGGGCGACATCTTTGATTAAAGATGAAGATACAAAGGATAAACTTTGCGATGGGAGTAAAAAAACCGTTTCTAATTCAGGGACAAAGTGGCGATTCATATTCGCTAATTGCCACTCATATTCAAAATCAGCCACCGAGCGCACACCACGGATTAGAATATTCGCCCCTTTTTTTTGTGCAAAGCTCGCCATCAACTCAGAAAAACCCACTACCTCAACATTATCAAGATGAGACGTCACCTCCCTTGCAAGGGAAACCCGCTCATCAAGGGTGAACATGGGATTTTTGCGTTGGCTATTGGCAATAGCGAGGAGTACATGGTCAAACATTGCCGCTGCACGGGTGACAATATCAACGTGCCCTGATGTGATCGGGTCAAAGGTACCTGGGTAGATGGCTTTATGTTCCATGGCGATAGTATCTCATTGTTTGTTATTGCTTATTCAAAATATAAGTGTAAATAAGCGATGCGAGAGTTTAACCTTATCGGCTATCTAGCATGGTTGCAACAAGAGTTAGCGAGGCTTTGTGAATTTTTAGGTGCATATTCTGCACACTTTTGCAGAAGGTTTATGGTAAGATAGCGCCAATTTTGGTAAGTGAATCAGATCGAATGTTATTGCTGCGGTTATATCAGGTACTTCTTTATCTTATCCAGCCATTTATATGGGTTCGCCTTTTACTGCGTAGCCGAAAAGCGCCTGCGTATCGTAAACGTTGGGGTGAGCGCTATGGTTTTTGTGCAGGTAAAGTTAAGCCCCAAGGCATTTTACTGCATTCGGTCTCAGTGGGTGAAACGCTAGCCGCTGTTCCTTTAGTCAGGGCACTTCGCCATCACTATCCTTCTTTGCCTATCACTGTTACCACAATGACGCCCACAGGTTCAGAACGTGTTCAGTCTGCATTTGGTGATGATGTTAGCCATGTTTATCTCCCTTATGATTTACCGGGCTCGATGCGCCGTTTCCTTAAACAGGTTGATCCTAAACTTGTGATTATTATGGAAACTGAGCTTTGGCCAAACATGATAAATCAACTGCATAAGCGAAAAATCCCCTTAGTTATCGCCAATGCGCGATTATCAGAGCGTTCTGCGGCGGGTTATCAAAAGTTAGGTAGCTTTGTGAAACGCATGCTGCGCAATGTCACGATGGTGGCAGCGCAGCACCAAGAAGACGGTGAGCGTTTTGTTCAGCTTGGGTTAAGGCGTATGCAATTAAGTGTGACGGGAAGCTTAAAATTTGATATCTCCGTTACCCCTGAATTAGCCGTCCGAGCCATTACACTTCGTAGGCAGTGGGCTGCGCACCGCCCTGTGTGGATTGCGACCAGCACTCATGACGGCGAAGAAGCCATTGTTTTAGAAACTCATCAAAGGTTATTAAAACGTTTTCCAGATTTATTGCTCATTTTAGTCCCTCGTCATCCTGAACGTTTTGCAAAAGCCGAAGAGCTAACCCAAAAGGCCGGCCTAACGTTTATTCGTCGTAGCGCTAACACAATTCCTACCGTAGATATCCAAGTGGTTATTGGTGATACCATGGGTGAATTGATGTTGCTGTATGGAATTGCGGACATTGCGTTTGTTGGCGGAAGCTTAGTTGAAACGGGGGGGCATAATCCTTTAGAAGCCGCTGCGCATGCATTACCTGTTTTAATGGGGCCACATACCTTTAATTTTAAAGATATTTGTGGGAAGTTAGCGCAGGCTGATGGGCTGATTACGGTGACGGACAGTGAGTCGATGGAACAAGCGGTGACGAGCTTACTTTCTGATGAAGACTATCGTTTATATTATGGCCGTCATGCCGCAGAGGTTCTGCATGAAAACCAAGGCGCTCTCCAGCGTTTATTAAAATTATTACAACCCTATTTACCACCCAAAGAACAATAATGATTCAATGTATCTTTTTTAGATAAGCCAACTTGAACGTTACAACAATGAATCATGAATATTTTCTCCCGCATCTTAGTATTGCATCTAAACTATAGTAGACTGCACCGTTTGTTATAGGGGTATTCTATTTTGCTATTTTTGGCAATAGTGGAGTACTTGGATTTTTCCTTATCTTTTAAGACAGTATGCCAGCAATCAATCAACCAAATTCAAATAAATATGTTTATTTATGGGTCATAGGCTATGCCGTAGTCTGGATCTTAGCGAGCTTTTATTTTGACCCAACAGTACCTTACGACACGGTAGAGGCTGTTAATTGGGGTATGAATGGGGAATGGGGCTCGCCTAAAAACCCATGGTTCGTTGGCGTATTAATGTGGCCAGCCATCTATTTGGAAATTTCATATAGCTTTTATTGGTATTTGATCCATTTTGTTGGTATTGCATTTGGCCTGTTGGGTGTTTGGAAACTGGCTTATCGTTTAACTGGGCGTCGTGACCTTGCATGGTTTGCGATGTTAATGTTGAACCTTTCAGGTGTCATTAATTTTGATATCATTCCTTATAATGATAACTATATTCTCGTCACCTTATGGCCATGGATTCTTTATTTCTTTTTGCGCGCGGTAGATGATAACCCTACGTGGTGGTTACCTTTTGCCTTGGTTGCGGGGTTGGCAACCATGGGGAAATACTCGACACTTGCCTTAGTCGGTTCGGTTTTTTTACTGACTATTTTTGTTAAGCAGGCACGCCAGAGCTACCGTTACCCCGTTTTTTATTTAGCTATTGCGTTGTGGTTTGCATTAGTTCTGCCAAATTTCTTTTGGCTGATGGCGACGGACTTCTCAGCTTTTAAATGGGTGGATTCACAAATTGACCCTGGTTTTAATTTCCATACAACTCAAGCGGCATTAAGTGTTTTTTATCCGTTAGTGATTGCTGCCATTATTATTTATTGCAGTGGTGGAAAGTTAGGGTGGCCTAAGGCGCTGCCTAACCGCATGGCCAATTTCATTATTTTATTCCCTTTGGTTGTTATTTATGGCTGGTTTTCGTTCCATGATGGCGGGCGGATTACGGAATGGCTACAGCCTTTTATGGCAATTATTGCGCCGTTGTTTGTTGGTTCAATAACTGTGATGCCAAAAAAACCATTTAAGAAATCACTCATTGGTTTTGCGATTTTTGGTGTTTTAGTGGTGGTTGGCTATATCACCGTTCAAGCGGCGAATATTCGCGGGGCAGGGCAAAAGTTTATTGGTGTAAAAACCCTAATAGCGGAAGGGGAAGAACGCTGGTATCAACGTTATGGTACACCTGTTAAATATGTTGGTGGCGAAGATAATCAATATCAATGGTTCATTATTTATGCGAAAGACCGCCCACATGTGATCCAACCTTGGTCGATGGAAAAACATATGCCACCGAATGTCTATAACCGCGATATCACTGAAGCAGAAATTCGTGAGCATGGCGCGCTCCTGCTAGGTAAAAAATACGATGATTGTGCTCATGAAAACTTTGCAAAAGTCCGTAAATTCTGGCCGCAATTTACCATCGAAAAAGAAGATGTGATTTATCGCTCTGAGCCTGATGCGGCACCAGAGACGATGTGTTTTGGGTTTATTGCCCCGCAGAAATGAGTGAAAGAAAAAATCGGCATACCGCCGATTTTTTATCTTATGAGGTAAATTGAATCAGTAATTGGTAGACCGTATTTGGTGTAATATCTGCCATAATTTTGTTGGCGGATATCAATTCATGTTGCCCCTGCCCATAACCCCCAATTAATCCCGGATCGGTAGGGCCAAATAGCGTAAAGTTGGGCTTATCCAGTGCGGCGGTTAAATGACTTAGCCCAGTATCGACAGAGACAACGGCTTTAGCATTGGCAATCTGTTGTGCCACTTCAGCGAGTGTTAGCTTCGGTAATACCTCAACAAAATCAAAACCCTTAGCTAACCGCTGTGCACGTTGTTGCTCATGAGGCGCTCCCCACGGAAGCTTTATTTTTACACCACTATCCGCCATTAACTCAATTAAACTTCGCCAGTTTTCTTCAGGCCAATGTTTATCATCGCGTGTGGTGGAGTGCAGAAAAATTACGTAAGGGCTTTCGTTATTTACACCAGATTGCAAGAAATGCTGTGCAATAGCGTAATCACCTTGCTGTGTCGGGCAAGTATAACCAAGGCTTTTCGCAAATAATTGACGAATACGTTCAACCGCGTGTTGCTGCTTGCTAATGGCATAGCGGTGGTCGTAGAAAAAGCTGGCAAGAGGTTCGCGAATGCTATGGCGGTCATAACCGTGTTTATCACCATGGGCTAAGCGCGTAACGAGAAATGCGCTTTTTAGCAGCCCTTGAGCATCAATGATCGCATCGTAGTGAGTTGCTTGCAGTTGTTGACGAAACGCGGCACGTTCGGCTCTGATTGGCGCAGAAAACCAATTTTTCCGCCAACGGCGGATAGCAACAGGGATCACTTGGTTAACTGCACTGTGCCAAGTTGGAATTTGTGCAAAACCTTCCTCGACCACCCAATCAAATTGAATATTGGGGATAGCTTGCTGTGCATCGGTTAATGCAGGTAAGGAATGTAAAACATCGCCCATTGAGGATGTTTTGACTAATAATACTCGCATTATTCAATACCTATATTTAAACGCGCTAATGCGTCTAAAACCATTTTTGGCTGAATATCGATCAGACTTTGGTGATAACCGCTTTCGCCATCCCCTTTACGGACTTTGTGATATCCCTCGATTAAGCGGATCACTTCGGCTTTATCAGACAACGGTGGTGTAAAATCTGGGCTACTTGGGCCATAAAGTGCCACCAATGGTTTATCTAACGCAGCAGCAACATGCATCAGCCCTGAATCGTTACTCACAACAGCTTGGCAGGCATCAATCAAGTTAACGGCTTGTTCTAGGGAGGTTTCCCCTGCAAAATTATGGCAGTATGGTTTTGCCTCATCCGTTAGGCTTTGGCGAATTTCTTCCCCTGCGGGGTGGTCTTTTTGGGAACCAAACAGCAAGACTCGGAAGCCTTTTAAGCTGATCAGTTCTTGAGCGAGAGTTGCATAATGGTAGTGTGGCCAGCGTTTTGCTGGGCCAAACTCGGCACCTGGGCAAAAACCAATAATCGGGCGAGAGTCATCAATGCCAAAGGTTTGCAGCGTTTCACTGACTTCTTGTGGAACGGTGACAAGTTTGGGTTTTAATATTGGTGATGGAATATCAGCAGCAGATTGAATAGTTTGCTTATCATAAGCAAGGGCAACATAACGTTGTACCATCAATGGAAACGCTTCTTTATTTAACGGGCGAATATCATTGAGTAACCCATAACGCATTTCCCCGCGCCAGCCCGTTCTTTTGGCAATGTTAGCAAAGAATGGAACAAGTGCAGATTTTAACGAGTTAGGCAAAACAATCGCTTGGTCGTATCCATTTCCCCGCAGACTGATACCTAATCGACGACGTTCGCCGATTTCAAGGGCTCCATGGCCTAAAGGCATTGGAATAGCTTGATTGACTTCAGGCATTTTTGCTAGCAAAGGGCGGCACCATTGTGGCGCCATCACATCAATTTGTGCATGAGGATGAAGCGCCTTTATTGTGCGATAAAGGCTCTGTGACATCATCATATCCCCTACCCATGAAGGGCCGATCACCAATATTTTCATAGATATGAATTACGCGTCTTTATTGAGTAACTGCATGTATTCAGTGACGCCTTCGGCAACCGTTTTAAATGGCGCAGTATAACCAGCAGCACGTAACTTGGTGAGATCCGCTTGTGTGAAGCTTTGGTAGCGGCCTTTTAATTTTTCTGGGAATTCAATATATTCGACAGCTACGTTTTTGTCTTTGTGGAATTCAGTCACTGCATCAGCAACGGCTTGGAAAGACTCTGCACGGCCAGTACCACAGTTAAAAATCCCCGAAACGTTATTTTCCCAGAACCATAAATTCACTGCGGCAACATCGCCAACATAGATAAAGTCGCGGCGGAAGGTCTCGCTGCCTTCAAATAATTTTGGGTTTTGCCCTTCATTAATTTGTTTATTTAAATGGTAAGCTACGCTCGCCATGCCACCTTTATGTTCTTCATTTGGGCCATAAACGTTGAAATAACGGAAACCACAAATTTGTGATTCAGCTTCTGGCAAGATTTCACGAACATATTGGTCAAATTGAAATTTAGAGTAACCGTAGACATTTAATGGCTTTTCGAACTCACGTTCTTCAACAAAGTTATCACTACGGCCGCCATAAGTGGCTGCGGAAGAGGCGTATAAGAATGGAATTTCGCGCTCTAAACAGTAATGTAATAACTCTTTTGAGTATTGATAGTTGTTATCCATCATATACTTGCCATCCCATTCAGTCGTGGATGAACATGCACCTTCATGGAATACGGCATCAACATCGCCAAAGTCATCACCAGAAAGAATGCTAACAAGAAAATCTTCTTTGTCTGCGTAATCCGCAATATCAAGGTCAACCAGGTTGGCAAACTTAGTACCATCTTTCAGATTGTCCACAACTAGGATATCTGTGCGGCCCATTGCGTTTAGGGCTTTAATGATGTTGCTGCCGATAAAACCAGCTCCGCCAGTGACTATGATCATGGGATATACCTCAAATGGGTTAAAAAAAAAGAGAAATCATTGGTGCCTATAATAACATCTCTTTGGCGAGACGGTAGCATTGATAGCAGAGAATTGAACTAGAGAGGGTGATAAGTATAAGACAATTATCGTGATCTTGCCCGCAAACTTAAATTTTTTGTGCTGAGAATGTCGTTACTTTTAGAGGCTATAATTAAACTCTGAATGATTGCCAAATAGGAGTAATGTATGTCGAATAGATTTTATCAACAAATTCGTGAGCAACTGGTCCAAATTGAAGCTGACGGGTTATTTAAGCGCGAACGCATTATCACCACTTCCCAAGATGCAGACATCGAGATCACCGGTGGCAAGCGTGTCATCAACTTTTGTGCCAATAACTACCTCGGTTTAGCTAATCACCCTGCGTTAATTGAAGCGGCAAAACAGGGTATGAACAGCCATGGTTTTGGAATGGCTTCCGTGCGGTTTATTTGTGGAACCCAAGATAACCATAAAGTGTTGGAAAACAAGTTAGCCACATTTTTAGGTATGGAAGATGCCATCCTGTATTCATCCTGTTTTGATGCAAATGGCGGCCTATTTGAAACTTTGTTAGGGCCAGAAGATGCCATTATTTCTGATGCATTAAATCACGCTTCAATCATTGATGGCGTACGGTTAAGTAAAGCTAAGCGCTACCGTTACAGCAATAACAATATGGTGGAGTTAAAAGCACGCCTAGAAGAAGCAAAATCGGCGGGGGCGCGTCATATTTTAATTGCCACTGATGGCGTTTTTTCAATGGATGGCGTGATTGCTGATTTACACTCTATCTGCGACCTTGCTGATGAATACCAAGCATTGGTGATGGTGGATGATTCCCACGCAGTGGGTTTTGTCGGTGAAAATGGCCGTGGTAGCCATGAATACTGCAATGTCATGGGACGCGTCGATATTATCACGGGGACATTAGGTAAAGCGCTTGGTGGGGCTTCCGGCGGTTATACCGCAGCGAAAAAAGACGTTGTTGAGTGGTTACGTCAGCGTTCGCGCCCGTATTTATTCTCTAACTCCCTTGCTCCTGCCATTGTCGCGGCGTCTATCAAAGTGATTGATATGATGAGTGAAGGCCAAGCGTTACGTGAAAAACTATGGCGTAATGCGGTGTTATTTAGGGAGAAAATGACTGCGGCGGGTTTCACACTGGCAGGCGCTGACCATGCCATCATCCCTGTGATGTTAGGGGATGCAAAACTTGCTCAAGTTTTCGCGAAAGAGCTGCTTGATGAAGGTATTTATGTCACGGGCTTTTTCTACCCTGTTGTTCCCCAAGGGCAGGCGCGTATTCGTACGCAAATGTCTGCTGCACATAGTGAGGAGGATATCTTACACGCTGTTGACGCATTCACCCGCATTGGTAAAAAACTAAATATAATCAAATAAAAGGTCTTTTATGAAAGCACTGTCCAAACTGAAAGCTGAACCAGGTATATGGATGACGGACGTTCCGAAACCGGAACTCGGGCACAATGATGTGATGATCAAAATTCGTAAAACGGCTATTTGTGGTACGGATGTACATATCTATAACTGGGATGAATGGTCGCAAAAAACCATTCCTGTCCCGATGGTTGTCGGTCATGAGTATATAGGGGAAATTGTTGCGATTGGACAGGAAGTTAAAGGCTTTAAAATTGGCGACCGAGTATCAGGAGAAGGGCATATTACATGTGGTCACTGCCGTAATTGCCGTGGTGGTCGTACCCACCTTTGCCGTAACACAATTGGCGTAGGGGTAAATCGAGAAGGCTGTTTCGCCGAATATTTGGTGATCCCAGCGTTTAACGCTTTTAAAATCCCTGACAATATTCCCGATGAAATTGCAGCTATTTTTGACCCATTTGGTAATGCGGTACACACAGCGCTTTCTTTTGATTTAGTGGGGGAGGACGTGTTGGTTTCAGGGGCGGGGCCGATTGGTATTATGGCTGCTGCGGTGTGTCGCCACGTTGGTGCCCGCCATGTGGTTATAACTGATGTGAATGATTACCGCCTCGATTTAGCAAAAAAAATGGGTGTTTCACGAGCCGTGAATGTGAGCCGTGAAAACCTAAAAGATGTGATGAACGAGCTGGGCATGAAAGAAGGGTTTGATGTGGCGTTAGAAGTGTCGGGGGCGCCAGCGGCCTTTCAAACCATGTTAGACACCATGAATCACGGCGGGCGCATTGCACTATTAGGGATCCCACCTGCTTCAATGGCAACTGATTGGAGCCAAGTGATATTCAAGGGGCTGTTTATTAAAGGTATTTATGGCCGTGAGATGTTTGAAACTTGGTATAAAATGGCAACACTGATCCAATCAGGGTTAGATTTATCGCCAATTATTACCCATCAATTTTCTATTGATGATTTCCAAAAAGGCTTTGATGTGATGTGTTCAGGCCAAGCAGGGAAAGTGATTTTAAACTGGAATTAGTCAGTTAAAGACTCCCCTTCTGAGGTTACTATCTTCAGAAGGGGATCATGTATGTGGAAGCCGCGCTTTAAGATTCTGTTTTAAAAAGCATTCGCTTTTTCGTTGGCGCCTCTTGTGAAAGCAATGGCTGCAATGTTTTGTCTTGGTAAATATTTTCGACAACCGACATGATCAAATCGATACCTTGTAATTTCGTTTCAGGTATTTCGACCTCACAGACACCGAGTTCTTCAGCAACAGGCTCACTTTCATTTCTATTTTCAATCACTTTAGTTGACTCTGGTGTTTTTGGCTGCTCATTAACAGGCTGTTCCACTTTAGGTTGTGTCGGTTTTTTCTGAGCTTCTTCAGAGAGCATTCTGAGCGACTTCGCCGGTTGTTTAGCCGCTTCTTGCGGGTTCACTAATGTGCTCACGGCAACCAGCTCGATATCGGCCGGTAATTGTGGCAAATATTTTTGCAGTGCACGTACAGTAGAGGGATGCGGATGACCTATAGCCACAGCGCTGCCGTGTTTACGAGCGTAAGCAACGGCTTTATTTAGCTGGGTGCGTGTTTCTTCTTCTGATTGGTGATTATCAATAAAGATATTACGGCGCAGCGTTGGGACGCCAAATTCTTTCGCGGCATTTCCTGCCTGAGTATTGCCGATGGTCACACTGTCGAGAAAAAATAAGTTTGATTGTGATAGGCTTTGCATCACATTACGCATGCCCGGCAAGCTAGAGGTCATTTCGCTACCCATATGATTATTCATGCCTTTTGCATGTGGCACACGGGCAATGGCATTTTTAATAATGCGATCGATCTCTGTTGCACTCATTGATGGTGCCAATGTGTCTTTTTCTAAAGGCTGTTTGCTCAATGGCTTCATGGGCATGTGGATCAGAATATCCCGCCCTTGCTGATAGGCTTTTTCAGCCACTTCGCGACCATGAGGCGAACTGGGTAAAATCGCAATCGTGACCGCAGGGGATAGCGCTAAAATTTGGTTATCTTCTTTAGCGCGATAGCCAAAATCATCAATAACTATCGCGAGTTTTGCTGCGCTCACCTGTAGGCTCATCAGTAATAGCGGTAAACTAATGAATAATCTTAAGGGTAAGCGCTTCAACATAATTTCATCCTAATCGTTTGATTTTAAGTTTACTGGGTTATCTTCCTAACCATGGGCGAGGGTTAACAGTTTTACCTTGCCTGCGAATTTCAAAGTACAAGGATGGGCGTTCTTGACCACCACTGCTACCTACTAACGCAATTGGCTGGCCTGCACGAACTTCTTGGCCTACATTGACTAAGGCACTTTGGTTATAACCATATAGGCTCATGTCGCCTTTACCGTGCTCAACAACCACAACCAACCCATAACCTTGCAGCCAGTCTGCCAGTAAAACGCGTCCATCTGCAATGGCTTTGACTTGAGTGCCTTCATTAGCTGCAATGACCATTCCTTTCCAACGCAATTCACTGGAAATGACATCGCCATAATTGTGGAGCAGAGAGCCACGAACTGGCCACATAGCTTGCCCTGCTGGACGCCCTAAACCACCTGTTCGGGACATAAGTGACCGCTCACTTTCAGATGGTTTGTAAGTCGCACCTTTCTGTTTTGCTTGGCGTTCTTTTTCAGCCACTTGAGCTCGAATACGCGCTGCTTCTTTTGCTTCGCGTTCTGCTCTTGCTTTGGCCTCACGTTCTGCGCGGGCAATTTTGTCACGTAATCTCGCTTCGTTTTGTTTTAAAACAGCAAGGTTTTTTTGATCCTCTTTTAAGGTGCTTTCGAGAGCGCTAAGTGTTTTTTGCCGAGATGCTTGAACGTTGTCTAATTTACGTTTTTCTTGTTGCTGGCGAGTGAGCGTACTTTTTTGTTCGGCTTGTTTTTTCTGCTCTAATTGCTTTTGCTGTTGCAGCTCTTTGGTGGTTTCTTCGAGTGCAATAATGGTTTTTTCACGAGCCTGATTCAAATAACTATAGTAGGCCAAAATTCGCTCTTCCCGCTGACCTTCTTCCCCTTTAAACATCAGGGTGAGACCTTGGTGTTTACCTAAACGGAAGGCAGCATCAAGTTGGTCTGCGAGCATTTTTTCTTGTTGCAGTTTTTTAGTTTGTAGCTGTTTGATATTGCTATTTAAGGAGACGATTTCTTTATCAAGCTGTTTTAATTGGTTTTGTGTTTCGTGCAGACTGCGCCCCGCAGCTGAAATACTTTGCTCTTGTTGTTTAAGTTGCTCAAGTAAATTAGAACGTTTGGCTTGTTGCTCTTTAACGCTTTTTTCTTTTTCAGCAATACTTTTGAGTAAATCGTGCAATTGCCCTTTATTTTCAGTGATCTGGTTTGCGAATGCGGTGTGCGTAGGGGCGAGCGCAAAGAGCCCTAAGCCAAGTAGAGCGGATGTAATAGCCTGACGAAGAAATGATGTTTTCATTCGATATTGTGTATTGGCCATTGTGATAGATCACCTCAATTAAATGCAATAACTGATTATTTCATCTGCAAGTGATGGTTTCCAGCACTCTCTAATAAATAGTATTGAAAACATTTACAAATTCGGATTTTTGCCCTGAAACAAAGGCTAATTAAGTCAAATAATATAGTTTTATTATCACTGATTTATTTTGTATAGCTAGTTTTGAAACGTTTTTTATTATTGAGCGTCTATTTAATCTACAGGTTAGCCCCGTTTAGGCATGTTTATGGTAAAATATTTGCGTACCGCTTTGAGAAAGAAATTCTATTTTTCAGTAAAATGGTATTAATTTTGCGTACATTACCGCAAAAAAAACACAGTAGTTTGCGTGAATTGGCTGTAATTAGCTCAACACACAGGTATACTCTGAACCCTTTGATATTCGATTTTAACTAACGGGAGTGATTGCCCCCCATGATCCAAGAAATCATGCAATTTGTAAGCCGGAACATGTTATTGAGTCTGGTTTGGATAGCGCTATTAGTAGCTGTGGTCGTTATGACCTTTAAAGGCCTCTTTTCTAAAACGAAAGTGATTGCTCGCTCACAAGCAATTACACTGATTAATAAAGAAGAGGCAGTCATTGTGGATTTGCGTTCTCGTGACGATTTCCGTAAGGGCCATATTATTGATTCTATTAACTTAACACCGTCTGAAATTAAAGATAATAATTTAGGTGAGTTAGAAAAACACAAACAGAAACCGGTTATTATCGTTTCTGCAAGTGGCATGGAATCAAACAAACCCGCAGAGCAATTAGTGCAACACGGTTTTGAAAAAGTCTTTGTCCTGAAAGAAGGGATTGCTGGTTGGGCAGGTGAAAACCTTCCACTGGCTCGTGGTAAGAAGTAGTTACCGTTATCTCAAGTTGCCTATATTAGTGCAACTTGGGTAGCATAATGCAGCGAACCCCCTTGTAGCTCAGAATAACAGGGTTTCCCTTAAATTATTTGAGTTACAGGTAGGCAGCAAGTG
>NZ_JBSICD010000093.1:0-271 GCF_058246155.1 Providencia sp. UF-183
GCAGGAAGGGCTGTTCTCGCTGAAGCTGGGCGAGTGCGGCATCAGCTTCTTCTGCCGCCAGCCGGCGCCGGAGTTGCCGTTCCCGGCCTGCCTGGAGCAGCGTAAGTTGCTGATCCCCGGCCGCCGCTCGATGCTGGGGCGCAAGCTGCTTAACTGGTTCAATACGCAGGGCATTCAGGTGGAGATCCTGGGCGAGTTCGACGATGCGGCGCTGATGAAGGCCTTCGGCATGTACCACAACGCGATTTTCGTGGCGCCGACGCTGTATGCG
>NZ_JBSICD010000011.1:0-138797 GCF_058246155.1 Providencia sp. UF-183
GACAAATGAGCGAGTCGCTAGGAGCATACATCAGTATGTGACTTGCGCGAGTGAGTGCAGTCAACAACACTGCAACTCGAAGTATGACTGTATTTACCCTGAATATTTAAGGGTATTTACTCTAAATAATTCGAGGTGCAGTTAGGCGACAAATGAGCGAGTCGCTAGGAGCATACATCAGTATGTGACTTGCGCGAGTGAGTGCAGTCAACAACACTGCAACTTGAAGTATGACGAGTAAAACGAATAAACAACGTATTAGCCCGCATTTAGCGGATTCAAAGTCAATATATAGGACCATTATGAAGAATTGGAGAACGCTTATTCTGGGACTGATGTTCGCAAGCTCTGCTACGTTGGCTGCGCCACAGCAAATGGATAAGGTGGCTGCGGTTGTCAATAACGGAGTTGTGCTGGAAAGTGACATCCAGAATATGATCAACACAGTTAAACTGAATGCACAGAACGCACGTCAGCAGATCCCTGATGATCAAACGCTACGTCATCAAATCCTTGATCGTTTGGTGATGGATAACATCATGCTGCAAATGGCAAGCCAAATGCAGATCAATATCCCAGATGAAGCAGTAACTGCAACTATCACTGATATTGCACGTCAAAATGGTTTAACACTGGAACAAATGCAACAGCGTTTAACCGCTGATGGCATCAACATGAACCAGTACCGCAGTGAAATCCGCAAAGAAATGCTGATTGCCGAAGTTCGTAATAACGAAGTTCGCCGTCGCGTCACCATTTTGCCACAAGAAGTTGATGCTCTTGCTGAGCAAATGAGTTCGCAAGCTAATTATGAAATGGGCGTCAATTTAAGTCACATCTTGATCCCATTACCAGAAAACCCAACACCAGAGCAGCTCAAAACCGCGGAAGCATTAGTGGACAAAATTTTAGCTGACCTGAAAAAAGGCGGTGATTTCGGTAAGTTAGCCATTGCATACTCTGCTGACCCTCAAGCGCTTAAAGGCGGAAACATGGGTTGGTCACGTTTGCAAGAGCTTCCAGTCGTATTTGCTGAACAGCTAAAAAATGCGAAGAAAGGTGATATCGCAGGGCCAATCCGCTCAGGTGTTGGTTACCATATTTTACGCGTGAACGATGTTAGTGGTGGTAGCCAGCCTATCTCTGTGACTGAAGTAAAAGCGCGTCATATCTTGATTAAATCATCTCCAATTATGGATGATGCACAAGCAAGACAAAAACTGAATAAAATTGCCCAAGATATCCGTTCTGGTGCAGTGTCATTCGAAGATGCTGCGAAAGAAAACTCAGAAGACCCGGGTAGTGCATTAAAAGGCGGGGAACTTGGCTGGAATATGCCGGATATTTACGACCCAGCATTCCGTGATGCATTGATGAAACTGAATAAAGGCGAGTTAAGCCAACCAGTTCCTTCAAGTTTTGGCTGGCACTTAATTCAGTTAGAAGACACACGCAGTGTTGATAAAACGGATGCAGCACAAAAAGACCAAGCTTACCGTTTACTGTTCAACCGTAAATTTAATGAAGAAGCGCAAAGCTGGATGCAAGAACAACGAGCTTCCGCTTACGTGAAAATTGTTGATGGTCGCGATAACCAAGCTCAAGATGAAAAATCTAACTAAGCCGATTGTGATTACTCCCGGTGAACCCGCCGGGATTGGCCCTGATTTGCTTATCCAGCTCGCTCAACAGGTATGGCCTGTTGAGCTTGTTGCTTGCGCAGATCCCAGCTTGTTACTTGAGCGCGCTAAAATACTAAACTTGCCACTTACGTTAAGTGAATATATGCCAAGTGAGGTGCCTAAAGCGCACACAGCAAGCCATCTATCCATCGTTTCTGTGCCATTAAATGCTTCTGTGAAAGCAGGTGAGCTTAATGTCAATAATGGCAACTATGTGGTTGAAACGCTTGCTAGAGCCTGTGATGGTTGCTTAACAGGTGAGTTTTCCGCCATTGTGACAGGGCCAGTACATAAAGGCATTATTAATGATGCTGGGGTTGCTTTTAGTGGGCACACCGAGTTTTTTGCTGATCGCAGTGGTTGTGAGCGCGTTGTTATGATGCTGGCAACAGAAGAATTACGCGTAGCCCTTGCAACAACACACCTTCCGTTAAAAGACGTTTCAGCCGCCATCACGCAACAAAGCCTTCATGAAGTCATCACCATTTTACATCATGACTTGCAAACTAAGTTTGGCATTGAAAAACCCGTTATCTACGTCTGTGGGCTGAATCCTCATGCAGGAGAAGGCGGCCACATGGGTACGGAAGAAATTGATACCATTGAACCTGCATTGGAAAGTTTGCGGGCACAAGGCATCCATTTAGTCGGGCCACTGCCTGCTGATACACTGTTCCAAGCCAAATATTTAGACCACGCTGATGCAGTTTTAGCAATGTATCACGATCAAGGTCTTCCTGTGTTAAAATACCAAGGTTTTGGTAGAGCGGTAAATATTACCCTCGGCCTACCGTTTATCCGTACCTCCGTTGACCATGGCACAGCCCTTGAGCTCGCAGGTACGGGTCATGCAGATGCGGGAAGTTTTATCACCGCATTGACATTAGCTATCCAAATGACATCTAAGAATACATGAATAATCGAGTCCATCAGGGGCACTTTGCCCGCAAACGTTTCGGGCAGAACTTTTTAACTGACCAATTTATTATCGACAGCATCGTTGATGCAATGAACCCTCTGCCGGGTCAATCCATCGTTGAAATCGGCCCCGGTTTAGGCGCACTTACGGAGCCTGTCGGTAGCCGTATTGAAAAAATGACGGTAGTCGAACTTGACCGTGACCTTGCGGCGCGTTTACACGTCCATCCGCAACTCAAAGATAAATTAACGATCATTCAGCAAGATGCGATGACCGTTGATTTTGGTGAATTGGCTAAACAAGCTGGCCAGCCACTACGTGTTTTTGGTAACTTGCCTTACAATATTTCCACGCCATTAATGTTTCACCTATTCACATTCACCAACTCCATTGCTGACATGAACTTCATGCTGCAAAAAGAGGTGGTTAACCGCTTAGTTGCAGGTCCCGGCAGTAAAGCCTTTGGCCGCTTGAGTGTGATGGCGCAATATTACTGTAACGTCGTGCCTGTTCTTGAAGTGCCACCAACGGCATTTACTCCAGCACCAAAAGTAGACTCAGCCATTGTCCGCTTGATCCCGCACCGTGAGAATCCATATCCTGTTAAAGATATTAAGTTCTTAAGTCGGATCACCACGCAGGCCTTTAATCAGCGCCGTAAAACCATCCGTAACAGTCTTGGTGATTTATTTAGCGTTGAAGAATTAACCGAATTAGGCATCGACTTAAGCACCCGTGCCGAAAATATTTCTGTTGAACAGTACTGCAAAATGGCAAACTATCTTTCTAACCGATCAGAATAGAATGTTGAAGGAGGCACTATGCTTAACGAGCCGAATGTGAGCATCCAAGTTCAGAGTGTCTACATCGAGAGCCAATCTCAGCCCGATATTGCCAGATATGTATTTGCTTATACCATTTGCATTCGCAATTTAGGGCGCGATCCCATCCAATTAATGAGCCGCTATTGGCTCATTACGAACAGTGATGGCCATAAAACCGAAGTTCAAGGTGAAGGTGTTGTGGGCGAACAGCCAATCATTCAGCCAGGAACTGAATATCGTTATACCAGCGGTGCCGTTCTTGAAACACCAATGGGGACGATGGAAGGCTATTACGTGATGATTAGTACGCAAGGGGATAATTTCCATGTGGATATCCCTGCTTTTCGTCTGGCAATTCCAACACTGATTAATTAATTATGTCGACATATATAGTAGGTGATATTCACGGCTGCTATCGTGAATTACGTGAATTGATGGACAGTGTCAATTTTGACCCGCAACAAGACACTCTATGGTTAACCGGCGACCTCGTCGCTCGTGGTGCAGAGTCGCTGCAAGTTTTACGTTATGTCAAAAGCTTGGGTGATTCTGCTCGCTTAGTTCTGGGCAATCATGACCTTCATTTGCTTGGGATCTACTGCAAAATTAGCCGCAATAAGCCGAAAGACCACCTTGATGAATTATTGCATGCGCCTGATTTAGATGAGCTAATTAACTGGCTACGTCGCCAGCCACTGCTGCAAATCGATGAAGGGCGCAAAATAGTCATGACCCATGCAGGGATCACACCTCAGTGGGACATTGAAACAGCCAAAATGTGTGCAAGGGAAGTGGAAGCTGTTCTCTCCAGTGATGCCTATCCTTTATTCATTGACTCAATGTATGGCGACATGCCGAATAATTGGTCTGATAGCTTGATGGGACTTGCTCGCTTACGTTTTAGCACCAATGCACTGACACGCTTACGCTACTGTTTCCCTAATGGCCAATTGGATATGATCTGCAAAGAAAATCCGAAAAAAGCCCCTGCCCCTTTAAAGCCATGGTTCGATTTACCTAGCCAGCTACCTGAAGATTATTCCGTGTTTTTTGGCCATTGGGCATCACTGGAAGGAAAGTGTACACCAGATAACGTGTATGCAATGGATACAGGTTGTTGCTGGGGAGGCGACTTAACGTTACTCCATTGGGAAACTAAGCAATATCACCGCCAAAAATCCTACCAAAAAAGCCGTAAAGAATAGCGTTTAAACCCGAGATTTACTGATATTTAAATGACGCCATAGTGCGTCATTTTTTCTTATTATAACGCGCTTTCTCCCCCTTTTGTCTCTTTCTATTAGGATTTTTTATTTATAAATATATAAACCGATATAACATAAAAAGAATTAATAAAATTGAATATACAATTAAAATAATAAATAACTCTTTTAAAATTCATGTATTTTAAAAGTTCATTTTGAAATGCTATAAATACCCAAAGCAGCACACCGCTGAAATAACAAACCTTTCAAATATTAATTTTTTAAAAATTGGAGATATATTATATGAAAAAAAATAAATTAAATTATTATAATTTATTTATTATTTCATTAATGTTTAATACAAGTGCCTTTGCTCAAAAAATCAATAATGATATTATAAATGGCCATGATGCTAAGAAAGGCGAATATCCGTATTTAGTTGATTTAAATTATAGTAATGATAGTAATATAAATAAACATTATTGTGATGGTGTAATGCTCAACGACTCATGGCTCTTAACAGCGGCTCACTGTGTTGATGACAAGAATAGAGAGCTGTTTGCTTATATAGGAAGAGACTCTTATTACCCTGACAGCTATCTGTACAAAGCTAATATTGAGAAAATCGTTATTAATGAAAAATGGTATTCACCATTACCGGATGGTAGTAAAGAAAACAATAGTAGTGGCGATATTGCATTAGTAAAAATTGACCACCCTATCAAGAATGTTCCTTTTATTAAATATGATAGCTTGCCCAATCAACTCCCAATAAATATAGGCGATGATGTGACAATTATTGGTTTTGGTGTTGGTAGTAATGATCAAATTCCTAAGAAATTACAGAAAAAAGAGATAAAAATACTCGCAGATCGCGCTTGTATTGATTTTCCAGACGCTGATATTGCAACCAACTTTGAGCCTGAGTTTAGTCTATGTGCAGGTGATGAAACTGGAAGTGCCAGCAGCGGTGATTCAGGAGGTCCATTAATTGCAAAAAATGCACAAGGTGAAAGTGTCATTATTGGTGTGATCTCGCGTTCTCTGAATCCCCCTGCAAAATCATTTACTCGAGTATCTAAATATAGTGACTGGATAAACTCAGTAATAAACTCAAATAAGTAAAATAATAATCCCCCCAAGCTAGATTTTAGCTTTAGGGGTTCATTAATCTTTGCAACAATGATGACACAATCACGTGCAACTTATTTCGCTGACTAAAATACTAGTCTCTTTTAGTCAGAACCTCAAAACAATACCCATGAGTATTATTTTCATCTGCCTCATGATATTCCGTAAAGATAGAATCCCACTCATCGGGTTCATATGCAGGAAAATGCGTATCACCAATCACTTCTGCATCAACATGTGTTAAATAAAGCTTATTGGCTAATGGGAGAAATTGTTGGTAAACCTTACCACCACCAATCACCATCACTTCTTCCACATTTTCTATTGCTTGTGCAGCAGCGAGCGCCTCTTCAATAGAAGTCACCCAAATAACGGTATTATCCGCACCTGCAGGTTGGCTACTCAGTACGATATTGACTCGCTGCGGTAATGGACGCCCAATAGATTCATAGGTCACACGGCCCATAATCACGGGTTTGTTTAACGTATTTCGTTTGAACCACGCCAGATCCCCCGGTAAATTCCAAGGCATCGCTTTTTCCATGCCGATAACCTGATCGATCGCCATTGCTGCGATTAAGCTAATATTCATTTACTCACCTTAGAAGCAAAATATAAAAATTGAGCACACTATACGTAAAGAGATTTGCTTCGTCGACTAAATTTAAACTTCCTTAAACAGCTTTGAATCACTTATACTCGAATTGCTAAAATTAAGACCAGAAATAACATTAAAAATCATAAAAGAGCCTGTTTTCCTCTCTGAAAGTAGCAACATTTAGTCGAAAATGGTTCCTACCGCAGTAAGCCGAAAACAGGGTTAAACATAGAGATTGTATCATGTACGAAACCAGTATTATGGTAGCGACAATTGCTGCCTTAGGAATGCTTTCACCAGGGCCTGATTTCTTCCTGATTGTCAAAAATGCCGCTCGCTACCAACGTTCTGCGGCACTTATGACAGCTTTTGGTGTGATTGCAGCCATTGCCTTGCATATGTCTTATTGCGTTGCAGGCCTTGCCGTGCTGATTACCACTACGCCATGGCTATTTAACATCTTAAAGTACGCAGGTGCTGCTTATTTAGTGTGGATAGGCGTTAAAAGCTTATTACCACAGTCGAGCAATTTAGTTGATTTGAACACCACTCAACACGAAATTGTTTCCTTTAAAAAAGCCTTTATGCAGGGGTTTCTTTGCAATGTGCTCAATCCCAAGGCTACGTTGTTCTTTCTTGCCGTATTTACCCAAGTGTTGGACATCAACTCAACATTTGGAGAAAAACTGTGGTTTGCCTTTATTATTTGGGGATTAGCCGTTATTTACTGGCCTATTTTAGTGTTTCTTATCCAAAGCGCCCCTGTACGAAAAGGCTTAGCCAAAGTACAAAAATACGTCGATAGAGTGCTTGGCGTCATTTTAATTGCTTTCGGAATTCGTGTTGCACTTAGCTAATCATTAATTTTGAGTATAAAAAAGCAGGCGCTAAATAAAGTGCCTGCTTTTTGTTTTGTGACTAATAATTAATATTGCATCGTTTCTTGCGGCACAACCACCATCTGCCCCACTGAACCTAAATCCGCTTTTTCTAAATTTTGACTATAAAACAAAAATGGAAAATGGTTGTAGGAAGGCTGCATCATCTGCACTAATAGTTCAGTACGCCCATTAACCCAAACAGTGTCTTTCCAACCATAGTCTTCTGGTGGTGTTGGTTGCCCGTTACGATTAATGATTTTAAAGCGTACGCCTTCTATGTGAAATGCCTGAGGCTCATTCGTAGTGACAATCCAACGTTCCCAATTACCTTGGCGGCTATTGATATCCACACGGTTGGTATCTATAGTGGAATTATTGATGCCAAAGCCATCATTAAGGTGAATATCCCTTTGTGTAATACTGGAAGTCACTTGCGTCTTGTCTTCTGTCAACTGTGTTGGCAAGCCGTCAGTTACTAACGACATCAAACCCGTTGCTTTGATGGTCAGTACGTTCGTTGAAATCAAGCTGTTTGAAGGCTCAAACAGCCCTTTAAGCCTATCCATAAACGTAGCAGACTCACCTGCGGTGATAGTCAGCTCCTGCGTTTTCGCCATATCGATCAATACTTCACGTCGTTCACCCGGTGCAAGTGGCAATTCTTGAACGTTGACAGGAACTGTTAATAAGCCTTGGTCTGACGCAATCATTGCAAATGGGCGACCATCGCTGATTTTCATCACATAATTTCGTGAATTCGATGCATTTAATAACCGCAAACGTACCCAGCCGCGAGACACTTCGATATAGGGGTTTTGCACACCATTGACTAATAATGTATCCCCGAGGAAGCCATTTTCTTCAGCTTTATACTCAGGCACGCCAAAGTTATCCAAACGTTTGTCTTGGATGATAACGGGGAAGTCATCTACGCCATAATGGTTAGGCAAGCGAAGGTTTTTTGTGACATCATCTTCAATGATCCACATACCCAATAATCCATTATGAATTTGCTGCCCCATTTTTCCTTGAGTATTTGCATGGTACCAAAGCGTGGCCGCATTCTGGCGAATAGGGATCACTGGCGACCAATCTGCGTTAGGCGAAATCAGCCTTGCCGCACCACCAATTTGTGTTCCCGGTATTTGCAGCCCGCTAATTGTCATGGAAACCGCTTCGGGTAAGCGGTTACTGTATATCAGTTTGATATCATCGCCATTTTTAACTTTGACAGTCGGGCCTGGTGAAGAGCCATTTACCCCCCACACATCCGCAGAATACTTTCCATCAAAAGACCAATGGATTTTTTGCAATGTTAAAAACAGAGGTTGCCCAGAGCGCGATTCCAGCAGTGGAGGCACGGGTAACTCTCTAGTGCTCTCCGCATAGGCACTCATTGGCGCATAGGAAACACACAAAGCCAACCCTACCGCAACGAGGGCTTGGCATCGATTGAATGACATAAATTCTCCGCTAAAAAAAACATTCCAGCGCATTTTATTGTTAGATATTCAAAATTTTTAGCCTTTGGATTGGCTAATTTTAGATTGGCGCTAGTAATAATACGTCTTATAGACAACAATTTGCTACTTCGCTAATTTTGCGAGCCATGATATCGCGAAAAAAGATTAAATTCTAAAAATATCTTTCTAATATATAAAAAATTAATTAATAGAATTATAAATTGTGTGGATTATTAATTAGGAAAGAATATAAGCAGAAAAAACGACTGCTTAATGTTAATTGGCAGGACTCGATAAAACTAAGGGCAATGATTATGCATTGCCCTTTTTGAGTTACCGCTTAATTTATGATGCTTTTTTCATTTTTTTATTCATTTCTTCAACCTCTAAATCAAGCTCTTTGATTTTGGCTTCCATCAATGAATGGCAATATTCCGATAACTCTCTAACCTGATCTCGGCTATAGGCTGAGGTATCGATAGGCTCTAGCATCTCAATGATAACATGGCCATTATTCCAACGATTTAACTTAATTTTACCCTGCGTACTGGATACACACACTGGTACAATCGGCACACCCGCAGCAATAGCAGCATGAAAAGCACCGGTTTTAAATGGCAGTAAACCACGACCACGGCTGCGTGTACCTTCAGGGAACATCCATACGGAAATCTTACGTTTTTTGATTTGATCGGCTACTTGGGAGATCGTGTTATGTGCTTTCGAACGATTCGCGCGGTCGATCAAAATATTCCCCGTGATCCAATACAAAAAACCAAAGAATGGAATAAATACCAAGCTTTTTTTACCTACCGTCACCGTTCTAGGCAACACGCCATTGGACATGGTGACCATATCGTAGTTATTTTGGTGGTTACCAATATAGATACTTGGACCATAGCTTTTGGCTTTTTTAGGCACGCGATTGATCACTTTAAGACCAAAAACAACCGATAAGCGCCCAAACATATGGCCGAAGGTCATCACGTGTTTTGGGTTACGTGGGCTAAATAAGCAATAGATAGCACCGCCCACACAAACGAGGATGGTGTAGATAATGACAATAATCGCTCTAATAAGCGCTAACATACTAACCCCAAATTAGCGGAGTATTCGTACTCCGCGATGAATTTTAACCTTTGGTGCCCAATATCAAACCTTGATAAGGCACCCATTAAATTTATTGTTATGCGTTATCTACTGGCTCGATATCGATACGCTCAATATTGTGCATTCCACGCGGTAACGATGTCCCTTTGCGGCCACGTTCCGAACGGTATTTCTGTAGATCTTCAGCTTTAAATTTCAGTTTTCGTTTACCAAAATGCAGTGTCATTGAAGCACCAACAGGCAAAATCATCAACCAAGTTAATACATCTTCACCACTTGCCGCTTGTGCCCCTGCAATATTGATAATTTTGTTGCCTTTACCTTTTGATAACTGAGGTAAATCGGCCACAGGGAAAATTAACATGCGCCCTGCTTTGGTGATTGCCAATAACAAATCTTCCTGCTCGTTATTAAGCTCAATCGGTGCCAGCACTTTTGCATTTTCTGGTAACGAAATTAATGCTTTACCAGTTTTATTTTTTGTCACTAAGTCATTAAATGTACAAATAAAACCATAGCCAGCATCTGACGCCATCAAGTATTTTTGCTCTTCTGGCGCCATGAGAACATGCTCAATTGTCGCACCCGGTGGTAGCGTTAATTTACCCGTTAGAGGCTCACCTTGGCTACGTGCAGATGGCAATTCCAACGGATCAACCGAATAGCTACGCCCTGTCGTATCAAGGAATACGGCGGCTTGGTTCGATTTACCACGGGCTGCACCTTTAAAGCCATCACCCGCTTTATAGTTCAAGTTGGTTGGCTCAATATCATGGCCTTTCGCACTACGCACCCACCCCATATCAGACAGCACGACAGTAATTGGCTCTGAAGGTAGAATTTCATGTTCGCTCATGGCTTTCGCCTCTTCGCGTTCATGGAGTGGAGAACGGCGATCATCGCCATAGGCTTTTGCATCAGCCTGAATTTCTTTTCTAATTAACGTATTCAGACGGCGCTCTGAACCTAAAATCGCTTGTAGCTCATCACGCTCTTTTGCTAATTCGTCTTGTTCACCACGGATTTTCATCTCTTCTAATTTGGCTAAATGACGTAATTTCAGCTCTAAGATAGCCTCCGCCTGCGTGTCCGAAATATTAAAACGGGACATCAACACTGATTTTGGCTCATCTTCAGTACGGATAATTTCGATAACTTCATCAATGTTTAGATAAGCAATTAATAAACCGTCTAAAATATGCAAACGCCTTAAAACTTTGTCTAAACGGTGATTCAAGCGGTTACGCACAGTTTGGCGACGATACGCAATCCACTCTGTTAATATATCAACCAAGCCTTTCACCGCAGGGCGGTTATCTAAGCCGATCATGTTGAGGTTAACGCGGTAGCTTCTTTCTAAATCCGTTGTGGCAAATAAGTGAGTCATCACTTGTTCGAGGTCAACGCGATTACTGCGTGGAACAATCACTAAACGTGTTGGGTTTTCATGGTCAGATTCATCACGTAAATCTTCCACCATAGGCAATTTTTTCGCACGCATTTGGCTCGCGATTTGCTCGAGAACTTTAGCCCCCGAAACCTGATGAGGTAATGCCGTGATGACCGCATTACCATCTTCTTTTTCCCATACCGCACGCATACGCACTGAGCCACGGCCGTTTTGATAGATTTTACGAATATCTTCACGGGAAGAGATAATTTCAGCTTCAGTTGGGAAATCAGGGCCCGGAATATACCCCATAATCTCATCAAGATTCAGGGTCGGTTTTTCCAGTAAGGCAACCAAGGCTTCTGCCACTTCACGGGCGTTGTGTGGCGGGATATCCGTTGCCATCCCGACCGCAATCCCCGTAGTACCGTTTAACAAAATATTAGGTAAACGCGCAGGCAACATTTTCGGTTCATTCATCGTACCGTCAAAGTTGGGTACCCAATCAACCGTACCATGGCCTAACTCACTCAGTAATACTTCGGCGTATTTTGATAAACGTGATTCTGTATAACGCATCGCAGCAAATGATTTCGGATCATCGGGTGCTCCCCAGTTTCCTTGCCCATCCACTAATGGGTAACGATAAGAAAACGGCTGCGCCATTAACACCATCGCTTCATAACACGCGCTATCACCATGCGGATGGTATTTACCTAACACGTCACCGACGGTTCTTGCTGATTTTTTATATTTAGCGTTATTGCTCAGGCCCAGTTCTGACATCGCATACACGATACGACGCTGAACAGGTTTTAGCCCATCACCAATAAACGGCAGCGCCCTATCCATGATGACGTACATCGAATAGTTTAGATAGGCGCTTTCAGTAAAGGCATGAAGCGGTAAACGCTCCACACCATCATGAGTAATTTCACTCATTCAATTCGTTCCTTACTCTTTTTATCGCAGGATGTTAGACATCAATTTCAGCCATATCGCCTTTTTCTTGCAGCCAATTGCGGCGATCTTCTGAGCGTTTTTTCGCCAAAAGCATATCCATCACTGCAAGGGTTTCTTGATAGTTTTCATCATCGATGATCAACTGAACAAGGCGACGAGTATTAGGGTCCAACGTGGTTTCACGCAATTGAAGTGGGTTCATTTCCCCCAGCCCTTTAAAGCGCTGAACGTTGGGTTTACCACGTTTACGGCTTAACCTGTCGAGAACCGCATTTTTTTCACTTTCGTCTAATGCGTAAAAGGTTTCTTTGCCTAAATCAATACGGTACAACGGTGGCATTGCCATATAAACATGCCCCGCTTTCACTAAAGTTGGGAAGTGGCGAACAAATAACGCGCACAGTAATGTCGCGATATGCAAACCATCCGAGTCCGCATCCGCAAGGATGCACACTTTACCGTAACGTAGCTGGCTTAAATCTTCGCTATCAGGGTCGATACCAATCGCCACAGAAATATCATGAACCTCTTGTGAAGCTAACACTTCATCAGAAGAAACTTCCCATGTATTCAGTATCTTACCACGCAGTGGCATAATCGCCTGATATTCGCGGTCGCGGGCTTGCTTCGCTGAGCCCCCTGCCGAGTCCCCTTCAACGAGGAACAATTCAGTCATTTTTAAGTCTTGCGAGCTACAATCCGCCAGCTTGCCCGGCAATGCAGGGCCGCTTGTTAGCTTCTTACGCACCACTTTTTTCGCGGCACGCATCCGGCGTTGTGCGCTTGAAATCGCCATTTCCGCCAGTTGTTCCGCAATTTGTACGTTTTGGTTTAGCCACAGGCTAAAGGCGTCTTTGACAACGCCAGAAACAAAAGCCGCACATTGGCGTGAAGACAGACGTTCTTTAGTTTGCCCTGCAAATTGTGGGTCTTGCATTTTCACTGAAAGCACATAGGTACAGCGCTCCCAGATATCATCCGCAGATAGCTTTACTCCACGTGGCAAGATATTGCGGAACTCACAGAATTCACGCATCGCATCCAGCAAGCCTTGGCGTAATCCATTGACGTGAGTACCACCTTGCGCTGTCGGGATCAGGTTTACATAGCTTTCGGTCAGCAGCTCGCCACCTTCTGGTAGCCATAACAGCGCCCATTGGGCCGCTTCTGTTTCGCTAGAAAACTCCCCAGTAAAGGGTTTTTCTGGTAACGCTTCTAAGCCATCAACAGATTCCATTAAATAATCGGTTAACCCATCGCTATAGCACCAGCTTTGCTCAGTATTGTTGAGCTGATCCTTAAACGTGATTTTCACGCCAGGGCATAAAACGGCTTTGGCTTTTAAGTTATGGGTTAAACGGGAAACTGAAAATTTCGGACTATCAAAATAGCTCTCATCAGGCCAAAAATGCACGCTGGTTCCTGTGTTACGCTTCCCACAAGTACCAATCACATGCAAATCTTCGACTTTATCGCCATTTTCAAAGGCGATTTGATATACCTGACTATCACGGCGCACAGTTACTTCAATGCGTTTTGATAACGCATTAACAACGGAAATACCAACACCGTGCAAACCACCTGAAAATTGGTAGTTTTTATTGGAGAATTTTCCGCCAGCATGCAACTGGCCTAAAATCAATTCAACCGCTGGAACTTTCATTTCTGGGTGGATATCAACAGGCATTCCCCGCCCATCATCAATCACCTCAATGGATTGATCAGCGTGTAAAATAACTTCAATGTGCCCCGCATGCCCAGCAAGCGCTTCGTCGACACTATTATCAATTACTTCTTGAGCCAAATGGTTCGGCCGCGAGGTATCTGTATACATCCCCGGGCGACGGCGAACAGGCTCCAAACCACTGAGGACTTCAATAGCCTCTGCGTTATAACTAGATTGAGTCATGTTGTCATTCTGCGGTAATAGGTGATTAATTGAACTATTCAATCAGTGAGTTACTGTTGATAATAACAGTGTTCATGCGTTTTAGCACTATTTCTCTACCAATTGAAGAAAATGGACAATTTGAGAAAAGTAAGCGTCAAAACCAATAAAGGCATGATTACCGTCAGGTTCTACAGTCTGTTTACACTTTGAAAGATAGGTAACAGCTTCACGATAATCAAGTACTTCATCGCCCATTTGTTGTAACAACCAAATTCGATTAGGTGCAGAAAGCTGTTCGATATGTAACGCTTTCAGCTCGCCAATATGTTTCGGTTCCAGAACATATTGTTCGTGGGTATAGGGGTTAATATTGACACCCAAATAGTCTTGTAGCAAGTCAAACGGGCGCACTGCGGGGTTGACCACCACCGCGGGAAGTTGATAACGCTCTGAAAACCAAATAGAAAAATAGCCGCCAAGGGACGAGCCAACCAAACCAATTTGCTCATGTCGATGCTGTTGAATAATCGCATCCAACATAGCTTCGGCTTGCGCAGGGAAATTCGGTAATTGGGGGACAATCATATTAATATGAGGATGATTAGTCTCAACCCATTGCTTTAAGCTATTGGCTTTTGCCGATAATGGCGAACTGTTAAAACCATGAATGTAGAGTAATGTAGCCATCGCGAATTAATACCCGTCTGAGTCTAAATCAGGGCTAAACTCGCGTGTTTCTAAGCGATGCACCGTTGTCGTAACGTGCCTTTGCCCTTTTTCATTCACGCTTAACTCTAGGTATCGCCAACCTGGAGCGACAGTATCTAAGGCAAAATTTGTACAGTGTGGCTTAAATTGAACGCAAGTCGATGGCGTGGCTAATAAACGGATCCCATGCCAATTTTCATCCATTTCCTGATGAATGTGCCCGCAAAGCATCGCTTTCACGTTCGGATAGCCTTTTAAATAATCCGCTAAGATATGTGAGTTTCTTAGGCTGTGCTGATCAAGCCATGTACAACCCGATGGTAGAGGATGGTGATGCAGCATCACTAATGTGGTGCGTTGAGGCTCCGCATCCAAACTCGCTTTCATCCATTCTAATTGCTGCTCAGAAAGCTCACCGTGAGGCACGTCTTGTAGTTGGCTATCTAGCATAAGAATTTGCCATTCTTCGCCAATCAAAATCTGTTTTGCACTCGAAATTCCAGCCACCCGCAGGCTTTCTACCATCGCAGGCGGATAATCATGATTTCCGGGGAGCCAAACACAAGGTGCAGGAATACGTTCAATGCCTTTTGCAAAGTGTTGATAAGCTTTTGGTGATTGGTCTTGAACCAAATCCCCTGTTGCAACGATCAAGTCAATTGGGAGATTTTGTGCTGCGATAGCATCAAGTACCGCCTGATAGCTTTTATAGGTGTTTACACCTAACAGGGTGTTTTCTGTATCTGCAAACAGATGCGTATCAGTAACCTGTAAAATTCTCACAATGTTAGAGTGCTTTGCAGTCACTTCAAGCTGGCTATCCAAAAGTCTTCCTTTTCCGTCAATATTGTTAATACTTAACCTATTCTATTCATTACAACTATACAAAAACTCAACGCACTGACAGTTAGCTTATCTAGCTTATGAATTTTCTTCATTACCCCAAAAAACACGCTTAATTACGCTAAATAATTCGAGTTGCAAGAAGGCGGCAATCGAAACTATCCCAAGGAGCATACATTAGTATGTGACTTGGGTTGCGCAGTGCAGCCAACACACTTGCAGCTTGAAGTATGACGAGTAATTAGTTAAATATCTGCTAATCAGCACACACTTCACTAGATTAATTGTTCTTTAAGATAGTTTCATCCATTTTTCATTAAGTTTATGATAATTGAGCTGTAACCACTGAATAGCAATGACTGTTGCAGCATTATCGATAGTACCGTTTTCTACCCACTGATAGGCCTGCTCGCGGCTAACAACGTGCACTTTGATATCTTCATTTTCAGATGCTAAGCCGTGAATACCTTGGGCTTGGCGGCTATCTACTTCACCAATAAACACGTGCATGCGCTCCGTCGTACCACCGGGGCTAGAAAGGTAGCTGAGTGCTTTCTCCGTATGGCGGATTTCTAGGCCTGCTTCTTCTATCGCTTCACGGCGAATAACCTCTTCTGGGGATTCATTTTCTTCAATCATCCCGGCAACGGCTTCGAGCAACCACGGCGTTTCGCTAGTTTCTATTGCTGGGAAGCGAATTTGTTCGATTAACACGACATTATCGGTTTGTGGATCATAAGGTAAAACCACGCCTGCGTGACCGCGCTCAAAAACTTCACGGCGAATTTCATGACTCCATCCCCCCGCAAACAACCGATGGCGAAATCGGTATTCAATCATTTGAAAAAAACCGTTAAATAATTTACGCTTGGATATAATTTCAACATCATTTTTGCCAAATTTAATTGGCTGTTCTATTTTATTTGTCATTGCATTCTCCAAACCCATTAATTTCCATCTTAAGGAAATAATTGTGGATTAAAACTGTTTTTAAAGTTTTTTAGCCTTAGATGAGGTAATGTTTAATAAAATTGAGACAAAATGGCACAAAAGGCTACCGTTAATTCAAACGAACCTCTGCTACAATAAGCGCCATTATTCAAATCTAAGAGCAACAATAGGGTCTGTTTTTTTCATGACTGTCTCTAAAGCGCATTTTTTATATCAATCGCCTAAATTAGGCATGGTACGTTTTAGGTAACAGACTCAACATAATTTGCTGTTTAATCAAGGAATCAAAATGAAGAAACTGCTTCCCCTTTTAATTGCGATGAGTTTTGTGGGTCTCAGTACCAATAGCTTCGCAGACGATTTACTACAGGTTTACCAAAAATCGAAAGAAAGTAACCCCGAGTTAAGAAAATCATTAGCTGAACGTAATCAAGCTTTTGAGAAAATTAATGAAGCTCGCAGCCCATTATTACCTCAATTAGGTTTAGGCGCAGGCGCTAGCTATGGCAGTGGTTATCGTGATGCAAATAATACCGAAAGCACTGGTTTAAATGCCTCGCTGAAATTAACGCAAACTGTTTTTGATATGTCAAAATGGCGCCAACTGACGATCCAAGAAAAAACGGCGGGTATTTCTGATGTCACATACCAAACCAGCCAGCAGCAATTAATTTTAGATACAGCAACGGCTTATTTTAACGTTTTAAAAGCAATTGACGCGCTATCTTATATTGAAGCGAATAAAGAAGCCGTTTATCGCCAATTAGACCAAGTTACCCAACGCTTTAACGTCGGTCTTGTTGCAATAACTGACGTGCAAAACGCCCGTGCCAACTACGATAGCGTTATCGCACAAGAAGTTGCAGGCCGTAACGACTTAGAAAACGCGATTGAAAAACTGCGTCAAGTCAGCGGTGTATACTATAACCAACTGGCATCTTTAAATATCGATCGCTTTAAAACTACTGAGCTGGGCGATATCAACGCTATCTTAAAAGAAGCGGAAGAACGTAACCTTAGCCTGTTAAGTGCGCGCTTGGCTCAAGACGTTTCTCGTGAAAACATCCGTTTAGCAGAAACAGGCCATATGCCAACTGTTAGCCTTGATGCATCTACCGCGGTGACTAATACCTATAACCACGGTAGTGGTTACAACAATAGCTTAACGGGTAGAGGCGCAAGCAACAGTTATAATGGGCAAAACAGTATCGGCTTAAATTTAAGCATTCCATTATACACCGGTGGTGCAACTAGCTCACAAGTTGAACAAGCACAATACGGCTTCCAAGGCGCAAGCGAGCAATTGGAAAGCGTTTATCGTAATGTAGTTCAGCTAGTCCGTTCATCATTTAATAACGTCTCTTCATCTATCAGTAGCATCAATGCATACAAACAAGTTGTTGTCTCTGCACAAAGTTCATTAGATGCGATGGAAGCTGGCTACCAAGTGGGTACTCGTACGATTGTTGACGTATTAACATCAACCACTGCGCTATACCAAGCGAAGCAAAATCTGTCTAATGCACGTTATGACTATATGATTAACCAGCTGAATATTGAATTTGCTCGCGGTACGTTAAACGAAGATGACATTGCGCGCTTAAATGCGAACTTAGGCAAAGAAATTTCCACTGAGCCAAGCAGCATTATCCGTAATACTAATGCACCTAAAATTAAATAATTTTTGCATTTAATTTTAGTCAAATAGAATAACCCGCTGCGTTGGCGGGTTATTTTTTATCAAAGCTCAACAGAAACCCCCTAAATCATTCGTTTAGCCCAAATTGAATCAGCTAAAACAGTTTTACCTTCCCTCAGTAGCAAAATTCAGTCAATTCTCACTTTAGTTATTATTAAATAGTTCAAAAAATAATCTTTAGTTAATTTATTGATATTTAATAAAAATATTCATTTTTCTTTTCGACTTCGTCCCACCTTTTCTCAAAAAAGAGAAGAAAGTTACAAAAATGATAATTTCAATCTATTTCTGCCATATTTCTGCTTTAATTTTCGGCGTTTATCCCCTATCCTAGAGGTAACTTATAAAACATCTTACTTAAATCTTATTCAGGGTAATTACCATGACCATGAAGCGTACCAAAGATATTAATCAAAACGCCTTCCGCAAGTCTTGGCGTTCATACCGTTTAGCGCCTGTCGCAGTCGCTGTTAGTGCGGTATTTATGCTTTCTGCCTGTGAAGAAAGCGATGAAACGGTATCTCTGTATACCAATGCACAAGATTGTAGCCAAGCAAATCCATCTCAAGCGGATCAATGTACTCTCGCTTACAACAATGCATTACAAGAAGCCGCAAAAACTGCGCCTAAATACGCAACGCAAGCTGACTGTATTGCTGAATTTGGTGAGTCTATGTGTACTCAAGCCCCTGCTCAAGCGGGTCTTGCAGGAACGAGCTCAACCAATGGCGAGCAAACCGCACAAGCACAAAGCAGCGGCGGCAGCATGTGGATGCCACTCATGATGGGTTATATGATGGGTCGAATGATGGGCGGTAGCGCAGCATCTCAGCCACTGTTTAGCTCAAAAAATCCGGCAAGCCCAGCGAACGGTAAATTTGTCGATGCATCAGGTAAAAGCTATGGCCCTGCAGTTGCGGGCGGCCGTTCAATGAGCGTACCAAAAACGGCAATGGCACCTAAGCCACCGACCACATCAACCGTGACGCGTGGTGGTTTTGGTGACACAGTTAATAAACAAGCAATGGCACAACGTTCCTCTTCATCTGCAAAATCAACGTCTTCTTCCCGTTCAATGGGTGGTTGATCTGTAATGAAACGAGTTCCTATTGTTGAGCGCCCAAATTGGCGCGAGAAAGCCTCTGAGTTTGGCTTTGAATTTCACACCATGTACGGCGAGCCGTACTGGTCTGAAGATGCTTATTATCAATTCACTCTGGCACAAATCGACGAAATCGAAGATGCAACCGCTGAACTGCATCAAATGTGCCTAAAAGTGGTTGAACGTGTTATTGAAAGTGACGAATTACTGGCACGCTTTCAAATTCCTAAACACTGCTGGGAATTTGTCCGTAGCTCGTGGAAAAGCGAACAGCCTTCATTATATTCAAGGCTCGATCTTGCCTACGATGGCGTCAACCCACCGAAGTTACTGGAAAATAACGCCGATACGCCAACATCTTTATATGAATCCGCATTTTTCCAATGGATCTGGTTAGAAGATCAAATTGAAGCGGGCAAGCTGCCTGAAAATGCGGATCAGTTTAACAGCATTCAAGAACAGTTGATCGAACGTTTTACTCAACTTAAAGATCAATACGGTTTCCGTCTGCTGCACATGTCTTGCTGCCGTGATACGGAAGAAGACCGTGGTACAGTGCAATATTTACAAGACTGTGCCAATGAAGCGGGCGTTGCTACCGAGTTCTTATATATTGATGAAATCGGTTTAGGTGAAAGAGGCGAATTCACAGATACACAAGATCAGGTTATCAGTAATCTGTTTAAGCTGTATCCATGGGAGTTTATGCTACGTGAAATTTTCTCTACCAAGCTGCAAGATGCTGGTGTTCGCTGGTTAGAACCTGCCTGGAAGAGCATTATTTCGAACAAAGCATTGCTCCCGATGTTATGGGAAATGTTCCCTGATCATCCAAACTTGCTTCCTGCTTATTTTGCCGATGGCAAAACGCAGCCTGAGCTCGATAAGTATGTGATTAAACCTTTATTTTCCCGTGAAGGTGCCAACATCCGTATTATTGAAAATGGCAAAGAAATTGCCGCTGCGGATGGCCCATACGGCGAAGAAGGTATGATTATTCAACAATTCCACCCACTACCCCAATTTGAAGGTAGTTATACCTTAGTCGGGAGCTGGCTGGTGAATGATCAACCTGCGGGAATTTGTATTCGTGAAGATAAAGAACTGATCACTCAAGATCTGTCTCGTTTCTATCCACATACAATCATCGACTGATCAATAACTCGATCACAAAAGCCCAAGCAATTAATTTTGTTTGGGCTTTTTTATGCCTTAAAAAATATGACAACCTAAAATATCTATGCGATTGGCTCGAAATACAAAGATAAAACACCTCTAAACACAATGAAGGCATTCCTCTAAATACAACGAAAATATTCCTCTAAATAGTTCGAGTTAGCGCAAGGCGGCAAAACAAAGCTATCCCTAGGAGCATACATAAGTATGTGACTAGGGTAGCGGCGTGAAGCCAACGCAGTGATTACTCGAAATATGACGAGGAAGAGCCAACGCAGTGATCACTTGAAACATGACGAGGAAGAGCCGACGATGACTGACATCATACTCAACGACGCCGACACAATTCCTTCAATCGGTGTGCATATCTCTTCTTCACCATCCCAAGCTCCTAAAATGGGTAAAATAGGCAGGTAATGTTCTGCCGATGGGTTGGATAATTTGCCATCTTCCCTTTCTAGCCCTTTAGTGAGCGGGTGTGGGAGAGCTTTACTTTGCAAGTTATCGTAGACAAATTGTTCAAAAGACAAAGCCCATGGATAAGGCTCTGCTTGTGCATTTTGCCAATTCATCGCACGCAGATTATGCACCACATTCCCACTGCCCATGATAAGCACGCCTTGCTCTCTGAGAACTGACAACTTTTTGCCTAACTCATAATGCCAAGTCGCAGGTTTTGTGCCATCAATGCTTAGTTGGATCACCGGAATATCCGCTTCTGGATACATGCGCACTAAAATTTCCCATGTCCCGTGGTCAAGCCCCCACTCTTCCTTATCAAGGTAAATAGGTTCTGGTGCTAATAAATCGGCAACCTGCTGAGCAAGTTCTGGTGAACCTGGTGCTGGGTATTCAATTTGGTATAACGCGTCTGGAAACCCGCCAAAATCATGGATCGTTTTAGGTTTTAACATCGAGGTCACCGCCGTACCACGAGTATACCAGTGCGCTGAAATCACCAATATCGCATTTGGACGGGGTAAGGTTTTGCCGAGCTGCTCCCACGCTTTGGTATAAGGATTGTCCTCGATAGCATTCATTGGGCTACCGTGGCCTATAAAAATCGCGGGGATCTTGTTATTTACGACTGAAGTATTTACCGACATGATGATTTCAACTCCAACTCAATTAGTTTCTACTTACAGCATACGCTTTTGTGCAAAAAACACAGTGGCCTAATTATGAGTATGATCATCAAAAAAATTGAAAAGGCCACGAGGTGTGCAACTCAGTGGCCTTAATAATATTCTATATGCTTAACGTATTATCAATAACTTAAATAACTCCGGTCAAATTAGCCATTTATATTTAAGTTTAAAAAAACGAGCGCCTTCTCAAAATACGACAAGAACATTCCTCTAAATAGTTCGAGTTAGCGCAAGGCGGCAAAACAAAGCTATCCCTAGGAGCATACATAAGTATGTGACTAGGGTAGCGGCGTGAAGCCAACGCAGTGATCACTCGAAATATGACGAGGATATTCCTCTAAATAGTTCGCGTTGTGACTAGGCGGCAAACGAAGTCATTCTTAGGAGCATACACCAGTATGTGACTAAGATGGCTAAGAGAAGCCAACACCGCCACCGCTTGAAATACGACGAAGACATCCTCTAAATAGTTCGCGTTGTGGCTAGGCGGCAAACGAAGTCATTCTTAGGAGCATACACCAGTATGTGACTAAGATGGCTAAGAGAAGCCAACAACGCCACCGCTTGAAATACGACGAAGACATCCTCTAAATAGTTCGCGTTGTGGCTAGGCGGCAAACGAAGCCATTCTTAGGAGCATACATAAGTATGTGACTAAGATGGCTAAGAGAAGCCAACACCGCCACAGCGCGAAATATGACGAGGATCAGCTCGCTTTCTTTTCAAGCTGCAAACGATATTGAACTAAATCCTCGATAGTCACTACCGTCAGACCATGTTGCTTACCGAATGCCGCCACATCTGGTGTACGAGCCATTGAGCCATCATCGTTGGTCAATTCACATAATACACCTGCTGGTTTAAACCCTGCTAAAGACGCTAAATCGATAGAGGCTTCTGTATGACCACGACGTGCTAATACACCGCCTTCGCGACCTCGCAATGGGAAAACGTGGCCTGGGTGGTTTAGGTCTGCTGGCACTGCGTTATCGGCAATCGCTGCACGAATAGTTGTAATACGGTCTGCGGCTGAAACACCTGTCGTGACACCGTTTGCTGCTTCAATCGTCACGGTAAAGCCCGTTTGATTTTGGCTGGTGTTATTTTCCACCATCATTGGCAGTTCCAGTTTTTTACGACACTCTTCAGTGATACACAAGCACACAATGCCGCTGCTGTAGCGAATGGTAAATGCCATTTGCTCTGCGGTCATGGTTTCTGCTGCAAAAACTAAATCGCCTTCGTTCTCACGATCTTCATCGTCCAGAACAAGAACACCTTGGCCTTGACGTAAGGCTTCGAGAGCTTTTTCAACACGTTCGATTGGATTACCGAATTCGGAAAGTAGCGTATGATCCATGGTAAAAACCTCTTAAATAGTTATTAACTAGTTACCAGAATCAAGGCAGTCTTAGGATTACGAGAAATGATGAATAAATAAATTGCCCATAAGTGGCAACCTACCCATTCAGGTATGCAGAACATGATTGTGCATTACGGCACAAATATGCAGATACAGTTAATTCTCTCCCATCCGGACTATAACCGTCGGCTCCAGATTCACACTGGATCTGCTGACCTTTATCACCAAAATGATAAAGCGCTCGCGGGCTTCATGCGCGTTGCATGTTACCGCCGGTGGGGACTTTCACCCCGCCCTGAGATAAACGCAATTAATATAACGCCAATAATTCTACTACGCAACGATGCTTTTCAAAATTGGCGAGCCTCTCACACTTTTGGTCAAAAAACATGAATAAAAACCTAGAGTTATCAGGGGTAATTAAAAATACAGAAATCACTGTTTGCCCATAAGGTATAAAAAACCAAGAATACGTAAATTATCCTAAATATCTAGATAAACACCATACTTAACTAAAATAATTCATCAGTTTATATAATAATACTCAGTAATAAGAACACAATTAAAGGAATAGCACCGTGAAAAAGTACCGTTTTATCTTTCCCATTTTTTTAGTGATTGGCATCTTATTTTTAATCGGAACGGCTTTTACGCTTAATTCCGGTATGGATATGGCAAAAAATGGCATCAAAACAACAGGGGTAATCACTGATCTGGACATCAGTGTTTCGGAAGATAAGTCAAAAACCTATTTTCCAATTGTTGAATTTACCACCCTAGAAAATCAAAAAATTGAGTTTCGTTCATCAATGGGGAGCAGTAGCTATCGAAATAGTATCGGCCAATCCATTGATATACTTTATAACCCTGCAAACCCACAAGATGCCATTATTGATTCATTCTTTGGCGTATATGGTCTGAGTATTTTTCTGGGAATTTTCGGCGGTGTATTTACGTTAATTGGCGGTATTCCTGTTTTGCTCGGTGTCGCCAGTAAGAAAAAAAGCACCCGTTTGTTGCGTGAGGGGACGCCAATTCAAGTCAAAATCACGGGCGTTGAAGAAAATACCATGATCCAAGTGAATAAGCGTTCTCCTTATCAAATTATTGCAGATGTACATGATAAAAGTACAAATTCAATTAAACGTTATAAAAGTGAGAATATTTATTTTGACCCATCTCCTTATATTGATAGGGAAAATGTAACCATTTATCTCGATAAAAGTAATGCCAATAAATACTACATGGACATCAGTTTTTTACCTGAATTGAAATAGCCTTAAAATGACCATCTTGGGTAATTCACCCTTCAAGGTGGTCATTTATCCCTCTGTCTCATCCCCTCTTGCCCCCTTGTGCGCCAAGTATCATCTGGAAACAGGAAAAGAGTTTATTACCACGACAAGAGGTATTACACTACCCGCAACTCATTTCTTAAAAAATTTAAGGACCCGCGAATGCTCGATCCGAAAAAACTTGAACAAGTTGCTCGCCAAATTCAAGGTGCTTTACCCCAAGGCGTACGTGATTTAGGTGAAGATTTTGATAAAAAACTGCGCTCACTGCTACAGTCGCAACTTGGCAAATTAGACTTAGTCAGCCGTGAAGAGTTTGATATTCAAACTCAAGTATTGTTACGCACTCGCGAAAAGTTAGCCAAAATGGAACAACGCATCAGCGCCCTTGAAGCCAGCTTAAGTACTGAAGAAAAAACAGCTGAATAAACCGAATTGTGACGCCTCGTTGGCGTCACATTTTACTCATTAGACACTAACTCGCGTTCTAATAACTGTACGATATACTGATTTTTAGAGATCTTATGAGCTGTTGTCGCAGCATTTAAATAAGCTTCCAAGCGGCTAGGATAACGCAACGTGAATGACTTCACGGTACCTTCATCTTTAAATGGCTGTATTCCTTCCTCACGACAACTTTCAATATAATCACTTAATGAGATTTGCCCTTCTTTTTTCAGCCCTTCAATACTATCGGAAACAAAATCACAATAACCACTCACATCTAAAAATTGACCGCGAAATGCTTTAATGTCTGCCTCATAGGTGACAGAAGCAGGATGCCCATTGATTGTCATGACATTACTGCTTTTAATCATATTCCACCCCTATTATGTTTTCTAACCATTCACGTAATCCATTAACCGCGCCTTTATCCATTGTGTTCCCCGGATGAGGTTGGTGTGTCAGAAACAACGAACCACATAAAATAAACCTGCGTCGTGAGCCATTACCCTTTTTGATTTGACCACCTAGATGATTGATTAAACTGAGTACATCATCCCACCTAATGGCTGATTTAGGTGGGATGGTCAGTATATCAACCATGGTTTTCCGGTGCTTAGCACTCAATTCCCTGATTTTGATCATCGTCTATTCCATGACGTCATTAACTGATATCAAATTAAGATAAAAACACAATGACGTCAATAGATGACGTCATTGTTATTTAAAACCATTAAATAATAAAAAACCCAGCTTCGGCATATCACCAAAGCTGGGCCATCAATAATTAACGAACTAATCAGTGATTAGCTGGTTTTCATAATATTTTTAATAATATTGGTGGTTGAAATACCATCTTCGAAATTAAGCACTTTGACTTCACCACCCGCAGCCCAAACCTCAGCACTGCCTGCGATATCTTCAGGGCGATAATCACCCCCTTTAACTAAAATGTCAGGTAGAACTTCAGCAATTAAACGTTGCGGCGTGTCCTCTTCAAAAGCCACGACCCAATCTACCGCCCCTAGCGCACCTAAAACAATCATACGCTGCTCTAATGGGTTCACTGGACGCGTTTCACCTTTAAGACGACGCGTTGATGCATCGCTATTTACTGCAACAATCAGTCTATCACCCAACTTACGTGCATTAGCTAAATACGAAACATGGCCTGCGTGCAAAATATCAAAGCACCCGTTAGTCATCACCACACGCTCACCACGTTGCCTTGCATTGGCAACCGCTTGTTTGAGCTCACTTTCGCTCATCACACCAAAGCCCGTATCTGCACGGCCACGGATCGCATTTTCCAATTCGATAGGAGAAACAGTGGATGTTCCAAGTTTACCAACAACAACACCTGCCGCGGCATTCGCTAACGCACAAGCTTCGTGTAATGGACGACCAGATGCAATTGATGCCGCTAATACACCAATGACCGTATCACCCGCCCCCGTGACATCAAACACTTCTTGTGCTTGTGTTGGCAGATGCAGTGGCGCTTCATCACGGCGGATCAGGCTCATTCCTTGTTCTGAGCGCGTGATCAATAACGCTTTTAATTCCAATGAATTAAGTAGCGCCATCCCTTTTTCTTCAACATCTTGATTTGTCTTGCAAGACCCAACGATGGCCTCAAACTCAGACATATTTGGCGTTAATAACGTTGCGCCGCGGTAGCGCTCAAAATTGCTCCCTTTTGGGTCAATCAATACAGGTACACCCGCTTTATTTGCTAACGCTATCATTTTTTCAACGTGAGTTAATGCGCCTTTTGCGTAGTCAGATAGCACTAATGCGCCGATGTGTGGCAAAGCTTGTTCAATACGCTCTAAAACAGGCGCCACATCGACGTTGTCAAAACCTTCTTCAAAATCAAGGCGAATTAACTGCTGGTTACGAGAAAGCACCCGTAATTTTGTAATCGTTGGATGTGTTGGGATAGCAACAAAATCACAGCGAACTTGTACCGCATTTAAGTTTTCCGTTAATGCTTTTGCTGCATCATCAATCCCTGTTAAGCCGACAAGACGAGAGCTTGCCCCCAATGATGCAATATTCATCGCGACGTTTGCCGCGCCACCTGGGCGTTCTTCTACCATCGTGACTTTAACCACTGGCACAGGGGCTTCTGGGGAAATACGGTTTGCAGGGCCATGCCAATAACGGTCTAACATCACATCGCCAACTACCAGCACACCGGCTTTTTTGTAATCCGGAAGAGTTACTTTCATCCTGCACTCCAGTTTTAAAAAGAAAATTTGATCATAATTAGCGAAATATTAGCATATTGCGCTAGTTAGCTAAATAAAATACGTTTTAACTCATTCACCTAACCATTTTTGCCAACTGGCTAACACTTGCTCACGTTGCTCTGCAAATTGGCTGATGTCCACACGACTGGGTAATGACTGCAAGGCTAAGTGATGCAGTTCATTGCGCATGGTGACGTAAGCTTGAGTTAGTGCGTTAGCTTCTTCTTCCGACATAAAATCGTACTGTGCCATCAGTTCAAAAATACGCACATTGTCAGACCAACGCGTTAATGCTTTATTTTGTGAGGCAAAGCGCAGCACCAAATATTGAGCGATAAACTCAATATCCGTGATCCCACCAGGGTCAGCCTTTAAATCAAACTCATTGGCTTGGTGGCTACCTAAGTGCTGGTGCATTTTTACTCGCATGTCCCGCACTTGCTGTTGCAGTGTGTCTGCCTCTCTTGGCAAACACAGGGTTTCATGGCGAATTCGGGTAAATTGCTGTTGTAATTCAACATCACCAAATACCATTCGAGCACGAATAAGTGCTTGGTGCTCCCATGTCCACGCATCATTTTTTTGGTAATCATCAAAGGATTGAATGGTACTAACCAACATCCCTGACTCCCCAGATGGCCTTAAACGAGCATCCACTTCATATAGAACTCCGGATGCCGTACGCGTACTAAATAAGTGAATAATGCGCTGTGCAACACGTAAATAAAACTGCCTTGCATCAATAGAGCGCTCACCGTTAGTGACCACATTCAAGGGGCAATCAAACAGAAAAACCAAATCTAAATCAGAGCTATAGCCTAATTCCCAGCCCCCCAACTTACCGTAGCCTAATACAGCAAAACCATATTGCTTACTATCACCTTGTGCTAAATGGGCAGGTTCACCGTAGCGCTTCACCATTTTTTGCCATGCTTGATGAACAACAGCATCAATAATGGCTTCAGCAAGGTAGGTTAAGTGGTCACTGACTTTCATGACAGGCAGCACGCCAGATATATCTTCCGCAGCAATTCGCAAGAGTTGCGCCTGTTTGAATTGGCGCAATGCTTCCAGCTGCTGCTCTTCATCCTCTTCAGGCACACGCATCAAATATTGGCGTAATTCATCGCGATACGCTGTTAATGGAAGAGGCTGATAAAGCGATTGTGGGTCAAGTAATTCGTCGAGAAGCAAAGGATGGCGAGAGAGCTGCTCAGCAATCATTGGCGAAGCAGCACACAAGCGAATAACGTGGGTCAGTACCTCGTCAAATTCAAGCATCAACTCAAGGTAAGTGGTTCTGCTGACGATACTGAGCAACAATGGCGTAATACGCTCAAGGACTTGCCCTGCATCATCACGTTCACCAATTTTTGCCAATAACTTGGGCATAAGCTCATCAAGAACATCGCGCCCTCTTGGCCCGATAGTGCGTTTGTTCAAGTCATGGCGGAACATTAAAATGCCATGAATAATCCGCTGCGCAATCTCTTCATTCTGAGAGGGTAAGTAGGCGGCAAGTTCTTCTTTAGACAGGTCGCTTTGCCACAATGTGATGTAAATTTCATCGAAATTCCCCGCATCTTCAGCATCATCATCTTGCCCGATTTGCTCAGTAAATATTTGGTGGACTGCTACCATTTTTTCACTTAACGATGCGTAAAAACCCGCCCAATTGGCAAAATTCATTCCCCACGCTAAACGCGCTTGGTTGAGTGCATCGTCAGGGAGTGTCTGGGTTTGTTGATCATCAATGCTTTGCAGTAGATTTTCCACTCTACGCAGAAAAATATAGCTATCTTGCAGGATATCTAACTGATTGTCGGGTAATAAAGCGAGTTCGCGGATCCCTTGAAACGTGGTAAACAACGATTGTGATTGTAAAACCGGTTCACGGCCCCCACGGATCAGCTGAAAAACTTGGGAAATAAACTCGATCTCACGGATCCCTCCTGCGCCCAGCTTGATGTTATCCACCAAACCACGGCGGCGCACCTCCCGCTCAATCATATTTTTCATATTGCGCAGGGACTGGATCACGCTGAAATCAATATAGCGGCGATAAACAAACGGGCGCAATAATTTACGCAAACTTTCGGCGTAATGCAGGCTATCGGGTCCCATAATTCGCGCTTTGACCATCGCATAACGTTCCCAATCACGCCCTTGCTCTTGGTAATAATCTTCCAGCGCTGAAAAGCTGAATACTAGCGGGCCGCTATCACCAAACGGTCGCAAACGCATATCCACTCGATAAACAAAACCGTGGACGGTGACTTGATCGAGCATGCGGATCAACTTTTGCCCTAAGCGAGTAAAGAATTGTGCATTATCAAGCTCTTTGCGGCCACCTTGCGTAACACCGTTTTCTGGGTAGGCAAAAATAAGGTCAATATCGGAAGAGAAATTCAGCTCTCTCCCCCCTAATTTGCCCATTCCCAGTACTAACAGCGGTTGTGGTTTTCCTTCGTGGTTACAAGGCGTTCCCCACTGCTGGCTATATTCCTGATATAGCCAATCCCTTGCTGCAACAATCAAGGTTTCCGCTAATACACTGAGTTGGTAAATAGTGTCTTTCTGCGAACACACTGCCAATACTTGCATCCACGTACAGCGCACTAATATTTGGTGGCGAAACGTGCGCAGCACCTGCATTAAATGGTCTTCACTTGAAACAGATGAAATACTGTTCGCAAGCCAAGTCTCATAATGTTGCCACTCATCTGCCTTCGGTGGGTTCGTGCGGATATCCAATAAAAACCGTGAGTGTGCAAGTACCTGTTTAAGTGCGAAATCACTAAAAGAGAGCACTTGAGCTTCATCTTCACTTAAAGGCAATAAATCAGGCGCTTGGCCTGCTAACTGATTTAAAACACGTTCTTTTTGGGCTCGGAGTAAATCAGGCAGTGGATGCATGTTGTTTAAATCCTAGTGATCTTCTTGGTAGGTCAGCGCACTTAACCATTGAATAAAGGCCAGCTTACACTTTAACCACTCGCTGCTATAACAAAAATCATCCGCACTGATGGCTTCATTCGCAATATCTAAGCGTAATTGGTCTAACGGCGTATCATGGATAAAATGAGGGGCAGAGTTTTGATAATGTACCAAAAAGGCTTGAACAAAACGCAAAAACTCAACAAAACCTTGGCGTGCATCGTTTTCACCAGCTAACCAATAAGTTTCATGTTGCTGACACAATAACTGCATATGCGTCAGCGATTTTTCAATTGGCTGTTCTTCATAATCAAATAGTGATTCAGGACGGGTTAATGGCGCTTTAGTCGGTGAAAGTAGGGAATAACCTCGAGCGGCTTTACTTAAGGAGGACAAATACAGCCCATCAATATCTGCAAATTTTTTCGCTAAATTAAGCACATCCGCAATAAAGCCTTTTTTGAGCTCTAACTCAAACTCTTGAATGGGTAAATCTTTTGCACCTGCAGAAATTTCACCTTGGTCAAGTACGACCTCAATTTCACTGTCTTCAAATGTCACTAACCATTTTTCACGCGTAAAATTGGTGCTAAATAACACACTGAGTTCAGATTGCAATGCTATAACATCCGTACCTTCGGGCCAGATTTCTTCAGGAAAAGCAGCAAGATTCAGCTCAGGAGAATCAATATCGACATTGTATTCAGGTCGCTGATGCAAACCACCAATCGCCTGCCCCGCCGTTTTCATCGTCATTTCATAACGTCCATCACAGCCACGAATACGTAATCCCATATCCCATTGACGTAATTGCCTTTGTGGCGTGTCAAAATAAATATTGGTTAACTTCGTTGGCTCACTGTATTGATGGGGCAATGTCGATATACTCTGACGGACAGCCTCAATGGCCTCACTTTTGGCGGCTAATTTGAGTTCAACCTCAACGTGGCTCATACATATCCTTATCTGATAATTTCACTGCACTCATCTTACCCCAATCAAGCGGTGCTGAGAAAAGAAACTGTATTGAAATCAAAAATTCTCTCTGCCAGATTTCTTTTAGTGAGTTATCTTGAAAAAAGAGTAAAAATAAGGGTAATTTAGACAGTTAGGATAGTTCTCATTATCCTTTAGTGTACCAAGACATCGGTGTTTAGGGTTTGCACCCTGCCACTTTACTTATTAGTATTTAATGAATACCACATTCATTCACCACCAAAAGACTGTAAATACCATGCGAAAAATTCCATTATTATTAATTTCAATCATGGGGCTAGGCCTTTCCTTAAACACACAAGCAGTAGAAAAGCGTTATGTTTCAGATGACTTATCAACATATGTTCATAGCGGCCCAGGCACAAAATATCGTATCGTAGGAACGCTCAATGCAGGGGAAGAAGTTGAACTCATTTCCACTGACAATAAGTTTGCTCAGGTACGCGATGATAAAGGCAGAACCGTTTGGCTACCTGCTGACCAGCTTAACAATAAGCAAAGCATGAAAACTCGCATCCCAGAACTTGAGGCCGAAAATCAAAAACTCCGCCAACAGTTAGATAATATTGATGGTACATGGAACACACGAACCGCCGATATGCAGCAGAAAGTGGCAGACAATGACAATATCGTTCGCCAACTGAAAGCAGAAAATGAAAAATTAAAGAATGAATTAATTAAGTCAGGTAAAAAACTCGAGATTGCTGAAGTGAACCTTGACGATCGCCGCCGTGAATTGATTTTACAATGGTTTATGTATGGTGGTGGCGTGGCAGGTGCAGGCTTAATTTTAGGTTTAATTTTACCGCACCTCATTCCACGCCGTAAAAAACGTAATGATGGCTGGGCGTAATTAAGGTTATCGCGATGAAAGTGTATCTTGTCGGTGGTGCCGTACGTGACCAACTCTTAAAGCTCCCTATTTCTGATAGGGATTTTGTGGTGGTTGGCACGACACCTGAAGCTATGCTGGCAGAGGGTTTTCAGCAAGTTGGGAAAGATTTTCCCGTCTTTTTACACCCGAAAACCCATGAAGAATACGCGTTAGCCCGAACAGAACGGAAAATCGGGGCGGGCTATACTGGTTTTAGCTGCTACAGCGCACCTGATGTCACTATCGAAGATGACTTACTACGTCGCGATCTCACCATTAATGCCATCGCCCAAAGCGATTCAGGGGAAATTATCGACCCGTTCAATGGCGTGAATGACCTCGAAAAGCGGGTACTACGCCATGTTTCGGATGCATTTGCGGAAGACCCTTTGCGCGTTTTGCGGGTCGCACGCTTTGCCGCGCGTTATTTTGAACACGGCTTCACAATTGCCCCTGAAACACTGGCGTTAATGCAGTCGATGGCGATGACGGGAGAGTTATCGCACTTAACGGCAGAACGCGTTTGGGTTGAAACAGAAAAAGCCCTTAAATCGAACGCACCGCAAGTTTATTTTGAGGTTTTACGCCAATGTGGTGCGCTTGCAGTGCTGTTCCCTGAGATTGATAATTTATTTGGCATTCCTGCCCCTGAAAAGTGGCACCCTGAAATCGACACAGGGGTTCACACGTTGATGGTGATGAAAGTGATTGCAGCGTTGTCCAATGATGTGGACATTCGCTTTGCCGCACTTTGCCATGATTTGGGAAAGGCGCTTACGCCCCCTGAGGTTTGGCCAAGCCATCCTAACCATGGGGAAGCGGGTATTCCACTTATTGAGCAGCTTTGTAATCGTCTTCGAGTCCCAACAGATGCGAGGGATTTAGCACGTTTAGCTGCGCGATACCACGATAAAATTCACGTCATCAATCGGTTATCTGCGGGTGATTTAGTGGCAGTTTTTGATGGCTTAGATAGTTGGCGCAAGCCAGAGCGTATTATGCAGCTCAGTTTAATCAGCGAAGCCGATGCTAGAGGGCGACTGGGTCTTGAACGACACGCCTATCCGCAAGGTGAATTTCTACGCGAAGCATTTGCTATTGCACAGTCTGTTGCGGTAAAACCCATTGTTGAACAAGGATTTAAAGGGCCTGATATACGCCAAGAGTTGACACGCCAGCGTATTGAGCGTATAGCCCTCTGGCAGCAACAGCAACAGATTATTGAGATGAACCTATAGATATGAGTGATACTGGCGGTAAAACGCCGCCAGTCATCTTTTACGCGGTTTTAGTACCTCTTTCGATTACAACACCGACTTGGTGAGCGCGTGCCACAGCGCCTGGTTTAGCGACTTTAATGCGCACCCATGGACTATTGAATTTTGTCATTAAAAGTTGGGCGACTTCTTCAGCAACACGTTCAACTAAACCAAATTTGTTTGTTTCTAAATAGCTAATGAGGGTTTGGCTGACTTGCGCATAATCTAAGCAGTGTTCAACATTATCGCTCAAAGACGCGCGTTTGTTATCCCATCCCATTTCGATATCGAGCACTAATTTCTGCTCAATAGTTTGTTCCCAGTCATATACACCAATCGTGGTGATGACTGATAATTGTTCAATAAATACGATATCCATCACGTCATTTTCTCGTTTATGTACTGAATTAATACCACTTCAGCAAAAATATGCGTATTATCCAAGGCTGAAGTGAATATATGGCCTCAACCGTTTTGGAGTTAGCTATGAGTGCAACCGCGCTTGGCATGATAATCTTCGCTTACCTTTGTGGATCAGTTTCCAGTGCAATACTGATCTGCCGTATAGCGAGACTACCCGATCCCCGTCAACACGGCTCTGGTAACCCTGGTGCAACTAACGTCTTACGCGTTGGAGGCAAAGCCGCTGCCGCTGCCGTACTACTTTGCGACGTTTTAAAAGGGATGATCCCCGTTTGGCTGGCTTATTATCTCAATGTGCAACCATTCTATCTTGGCTTTGTCGCAATTGCAGCCTGCCTTGGGCATATTTATCCTGTTTTCTTTCACTTTAAAGGGGGAAAAGGGGTAGCGACTGCATTTGGTTCTATCGCTGCTATTGGCTGGGATCTTTCAGGGTTAGTCGCAGGAACATGGTTACTCACGGTGCTACTTAGTGGCTATTCATCACTTGGCGCGATTGTTAGTGCACTATTAGCGCCATTTTATGTCTGGTGGTTTAAACCTGAGTTCACCTTCCCTGTCGCTATGTTATCGTGTTTAGTGTTGGTGCGTCATCATGGCAATATTCAACGCTTATGGCGTGGGCAAGAAAGTCGTATTTGGCAAAAATTGAAAAATAAAAAGCAAAAAACCAATAAAGAAATTGCTCAAGAAGCTAAAGAGCAAGAACTAGACGACTAAATATACATTCCCAACCTTATCTAAAAAGAGCTGAAAATCAGCTCTTTTTTTATGCCCTAATATGCCCTAACACTTGCCAAAATTTCTTAAAAAGAACATTCCAAAATAACAATAGCGTTTAATCCTTTCCTAAAACTGTACCAGTAGCAATTTGTGCTGTTGTTACATTTTTCCCATAACTAGCGCACATTTTTAAAAAAAAAGTTAATTTATTGCAAATTTATTACTAAGGAATATTTAAAAGCTGTCGACTATATAAAAGGAAAACTAAACAATAATAATGGTATTGAACATGAGCAGAACCCCTTATATCACTCAAAATGAACATATCTTAGATGAAGACATCACACTTATGACCACTAGCGATCTACAAGGAAACATTGTCCATGCTAATGATTTCTTTGTTCAAGTTAGCGGTTATGAATTGGATGAATTATTAACACGCCCCCACAATATTATTCGACACCCCGATATGCCAAAGCAGGCATTCGCGGATATGTGGGCAACTCTGAAAAAAGGCGAACCGTGGACTGGCATTGTCAAAAATAGGCGTAAAAATGGCGACCATTATTGGGTGAGAGCCAATATTATTCCCATGGAACGCAAAGGTGTTATTACGGGTTACATGTCGATTCGGACTCGTGCGACTCGCCAAGAGATCGCTACAGTGGAACCCCTCTATGCCGCTATGAATGAAAATAGGAGCCAAAAAAAAATCTTTAAGGGTATTGTGCTTTCTAAAAAATGGCCTTTTCACCTCTCTACCCTCTCAACTCGTTGGCGAATTCGACTCTCTATGAGCATGTTATTTGTGCTTTGGATAGCCGCTGCTAGCTTAGCTGGATTACAAAGCATCCCATTACTTATCGCAAGCTTATGCACATTTGTTACACTGTTAATTGGCAATATTTTCCTTGAGCGAATATTGGCCTCCCCCCTTGAAAATATCATGGCCCAAGCTCTGGGGATTGCGCGTGGTAACCGCCATAGCGTCAATCATATGCAACGCACCGATGAAATAGGCCAGCTATTGCGCTCCGTCGGGCAACTCGGCCTTGTGTGTCGCTGGCTGATAAAAGATGTTTCTGAACAAGTGGATAGCGTACGAAAAGGTAGCCAATCTTTAGTCGTCGACTGTAACGAGTTAGATACTCATACCCAAAGAACGGTAGGGTATATGCAACAAACAGTGGCAACAATGAACCAAATGGCCGTTTCAGTAAAAATGAACGCAGATAACACCATTCAAGTTGATCAACTTTCGAACTCAACCAGTGAAACCGCGGTGAGCGGTGGTGCGATGATGGAAGCCGTAGTTGGCACCATGGATGAAATTGTTCACAGCACCAATAAAATCAACTCAATTACTGATGTGATAAAAGACATCGCATTTCAGACCAATATCTTAGCGCTTAATGCCGCAGTAGAAGCCGCCAGAGCAGGAGAACAAGGCAAAGGCTTTGCCGTGGTGGCCAATGAGGTTCGCAGCTTAGCAAGCCGAAGTGCCAGCGCCGTCAATGATATTCGTGAATTGATTAATGACTGTGAGAAAAAGGTCAATTCTGGGAAAAACCAGGTACATACTGCGGGGAACACAATGAAAAATATTGTCGACCAAGTGCAAAATGTCACCCAGCTCATCACGCATATTAGCCAAGCAACATCAGAACAAGCGGCGGGGATTTCTGATATCACTCAAGCGGTGAGTGAATTAGAAACTATCACTCAGCAAAGCACGCTATTGGTTGAACAAAGCACTGAAACATCCAACATGGTAAAAGACCGTTCTATCCGTCTTGAAGAAGCGGTGATTATTTTACACTAGTATTTGACGCCATTAAAAAGGGCTGTTTAACCACAGCCCTTCATGTTGATATGGATATACGCTACCTTTCTAACGGCGGTAATTCTGCCAGCGGCCAACGAGGGCGTACTGTCACCCCTAAGCCTGTGGTAGTGCCACCTTTAAGGCGGATCAGCCCAGCAAGTGCAATCATTGCGCCATTATCGGTACAAAATTCAGGTCGCGCGTAAAATGCTTCACCACCACGCTGCTTCAGCACCTCTTCCATTTTAGCGCGAAGTGTACGGTTAGCGCTGACACCCCCAGCCATAACGAGACGTTTAAAGCCTGTTTGCTCAAGTGCACGCTTACATTTGATAGCCAAAGTATCAACAACCGCATCTTCGAATGCACGCGCGATATCTGCACGAGTTTGCTCATCATCGGCATTTTCACGAATGGTATTCGCAGCAAAGGTTTTTAGCCCTGAAAAGCTGAAATCTAAACCGGGTCTATCCGTCATCGGTCTTGGGAAAACAAAACGCCCTGGGGTGCCTTGCTGCGCCATTCGGGATAAAACGGGACCACCGGGGTAATCTAACCCTAACAGTTTTGCTGTCTTATCGAACGCTTCCCCTGCGGCATCATCGATGGACTCGCCTAATAGCTCATACTCTCCAATGCCTGTCACACTAATCAATTGCGTGTGGCCGCCAGAAACCAGCAAGGCAACGAAAGGAAATTCAGGGCTTTTTTCTTCCAGCATCGGGGCCAATAAGTGCCCTTCCATGTGATGAACAGCGACTGCAGGAACATTCCAAGCAAATGCCAATGCACGCCCAACAGTTGCACCAACCATCAGTGCCCCCACCAGACCAGGGCCTGCGGTATAAGCAACCGCATCGATGTCTTCACGGGTTAAATTAGCTTCTTTCAGCGCCGCTTGGATCAGTGGCACCGTTTTACGAATATGGTCACGAGATGCCAATTCAGGCACGACTCCGCCGTAATCAGCATGGACTTTAATTTGGCTGTATAATTGGTTGGCGAGTAAGCCAAGCTCATCGTCATAGATTGCGATACCAGTTTCATCGCAAGAAGTTTCGATACCTAAAACACGCATTGCACTACCCTTGTTTATTTCATAGGCGCAAGTCTATCACTATTTTCGGACTATCGCGTAATTTATGTTGGCAAAAGGCTGACTTTCCTTGTTGTATAGTCTATAATCAACCCCCTGTAATAAAAAATTTCGTGTGGCTAATTCTCATTATTGTCTGGTTTTGTTTGCTTTTTCATCGAACGAGCTGCAAATCAGGTGATCTTGTGTGATTCAATTTTATACGGCACTTTACAAACCCGTACTCATTGAAGTAAAATTCCGCACCATTTTAAATGAAGGCTGGTGAATCCATACCAGCAACAAACCGATTTCTATCGAGGTGAGAGGCACATGCCGGTAATTAAAGTACGTGAAAACGAGCCATTCGACGTTGCACTGCGTCGTTTCAAACGTTCCTGTGAAAAAGCAGGTGTTTTAGCTGAAGTTCGTCGTCGTGAATTCTATGAAAAACCAACGACTGAACGTAAACGCGCTAAAGCATCAGCTGTTAAGCGTCACGCTAAGAAACTGGCTCGCGAAAACGCACGCCGTACTCGTCTGTACTAGTTGATTGCGGTATTGGCCGCATTCATAACAGACGATAGCTAATATAAGAATTGAGTCACTCTCGTAGTTATTTATTTCTTGTAGTAGTCATAGCTAAGCAGTTAAAGGCCGTGCTTTCCTAAAGGAAGCGCGGCTTATTATCGTTCATCAACAGGCGAAAAAGAGGCTTATGGCTGGACGAATTCCGCGTTCATTTATCAATGACTTGTTGGCAAGAACTGACATCATTGATTTAGTCGATGCAAAAGTCCCGTTAAAAAAACAGGGTAAAAACCATCACGCTTGCTGCCCGTTCCATAACGAAAAAACCCCATCTTTTACCGTTAACGGTGAAAGGCAGTTTTATTATTGTTTTGGTTGTGGCGCTCACGGTAACGCTATCGACTTTCTGATGAATTACGACAAACTTGATTTTGTCGAAGCAATTGAAGAGCTTTCTGCATTACATGGCCTTGATGTTCCCTATGAAAAAGGAACAGGTGCAAGCCAAATAGAATTACATCAACGACAAAACTTATATCAGTTGATGGAGAAAATTAACCAATTTTACTGCGCTGCCTTAAATCATCCCTCGGCAAATAAAGCCAAAGATTATTTAAGCCAACGTGGTTTGAGCGCAGAAATTATTGAGCATTTTTCCATTGGTTTTGCCCCACCGGGCTGGGACAACTTGCTCAAGAAATTCGCAGTAAACCCGGAGAGTCGCAAGCAGCTTGATGATGCAGGCATGTTAGTGACCAATGATAATGGCCGTGTCTATGATCGCTTTAGAGAGCGAGTCATGTTCCCTATTCGGGACAGACGAGGCCGAGTTATCGCCTTTGGTGGGCGCGTATTAGGGGATGCATTACCCAAATACTTGAACTCGCCAGAAACAGATATTTTCCATAAAGGACGCCAATTGTTCGGCCTTTATGAAGCAACACAAAATAGCAGTGAATTAGCGAAGTTATTAGTTGTCGAAGGTTATATGGATGTAGTGGCATTGGCTCAGTATGACATCCGCTATGCGGTGGCATCTCTGGGAACCTCAACCACCTCAGAACATATTCAGTTACTTTATCGTTCAACAGATACAGTTATCTGTTGTTATGATGGTGACCGAGCTGGCCGCGAAGCAGCATGGCGCGCACTAGAAACCGCCCTGCCTTATCTAACGGATGGCCGCCAACTACGCTTTATGTTTTTACCTGATGGTGAAGACCCTGATTCATTGGTACGCAAAGAAGGTAAAGATGCCTTTGAGCAGCGTATGCAAACAGCACAAACGCTGTCAGGTTTTTTATTTGATTCACTCGTACCACAAGTAGATTTAACCACCCAAGAAGGAAAAGCAAAATTTAGTAAACTTGCTATCCCCTTGATTAAACAGATACCGGGTGAAACTTTGCGCCTTTATATGGCGCAAGAGCTAGGAAATTTTATTGGTATACCAGATATTTCTCAGGTTCTTGCTATTATTGATAGAGAGAACACCGAGCAAGTTAATTATCAGGCACCAAAACTAAAACCCACCACGATGCGAATTCTTATCGCACTGTTGGTGCAAAATCCGAACTTTTCGGAGCTTGTTCCCTCATTAGAGGGAATTGCCCATATCCAAATGCCGGGGCTTTCTCTATTTCAGGAATTGGTCGATGTATGCCGTTCCACCCCCGGAATGACGACTGGGCAGTTGCTAGAGCGTTATCGAGATAATAATTTTTCGAAACAGCTTGAAAAACTAGCAACATGGAACGATATAGAAATAGAGGAGATAGCGGAAAATACCTTTATAGATGCATTAAATCATCTATTTAATAGCGCCCTCAGCGAACGTTTCGACTATTTAATGGCGAAAGCTCGCACACAAAGTCTGACCCCGCAGGAGCGCGAAGAGGTGCACTTAATTACGCTATCGCGAGTAAAAACATAATACAAACCCAAAACAGAATTAGTATATAAAACGGCTTAAGTGCCGCTAAACACAAGGCAGATGCCTGTAAAATGCTGCGAAAATAAAGGGCGTAGCAAATAATAAATATTTCCCTTTGTATGTTCTTGTTGGCCGAATGTTTCGCCGACCGACACCAATCTAAATACTCAGAAGTGTGGATACCGTCTTATGGAGCAAAACCCGCAGTCGCAGCTTAAGCTACTCGTCACCAAGGGTAAAGAGCAAGGTTACTTAACCTATGCTGAGGTCAACGACCATCTGCCGGAAGATATCGTCGATTCAGATCAGATTGAAGATATCATTCAGATGATTAATGACATGGGCATCCAGGTCATGGAAGAAGCACCTGATGCCGATGATTTGATTTTGGCTGAAAATACTTCCGATACGGATGAAGATGCAGCAGAAGCCGCTGCACAAGTTTTATCCAGTGTTGAAAGTGAAATTGGCCGAACTACTGACCCTGTTCGCATGTATATGCGTGAAATGGGAACTGTCGAACTTCTTACCCGTGAAGGTGAGATAGACATTGCAAAACGTATCGAAGATGGGATTAATCAGGTTCAGTGCTCTGTTGCTGAATACCCTGAGGCTATCACTTATCTTCTTGAGCAATACGACCGTGTTGAAGCAGGTGAAAGCCGCCTATCTGATTTGATTACAGGCTTTGTTGACCCTAACGCGGAAGAAGACCTTGCTCCTACTGCCACTCACGTCGGCTCTGAATTACCACAAGAAGAGCTAGATAAAGACGACGATGAAGATGAAGACGATGAAGACGGCGATGACAGCGATAGCGATGACGACAACAGCATCGATCCTGAATTAGCACGCCAAAAATTCTCTGATCTTCGTGAACAGTATGAAAGCACGCGTCAACATATCAAACAATACGGACGTAGCGATGCAAAAACTGCCGCTGCCATTGAACAGCTTTCTGAAGTGTTCAAAGAGTTCCGTTTAGTACCTAAGCAATTTGACTATCTGGTCAATAACATGCGTGAAATGATGGATCGCGTTCGCTTGCAAGAACGCACTATCATGAAGCTATGTGTTGAACAGTGCAAAATGCCGAAGAAAAACTTCATCACATTATTCAGTGGTAACGAAACCAGTGAGACTTGGTTAACAGCTGCAAAAGCAATGAACAAGCCTTGGTCTGAAAAACTACTTGAAGTTGAAGAAGAAATTCTGCGTTGCCTGCAAAGATTGCGTCAAATTGAAGAAGAAACTGGCCTGACAATTGAGCAGGTTAAAGATATCAACCGTCGTATGTCTATCGGTGAAGCGAAAGCGCGCCGTGCGAAAAAAGAGATGGTTGAAGCAAACTTACGTCTGGTTATTTCTATCGCAAAAAAATACACCAACCGCGGTTTGCAATTCCTTGACCTGATCCAAGAAGGTAACATCGGCCTGATGAAAGCCGTTGATAAGTTTGAATATCGCCGTGGTTATAAGTTCTCAACTTATGCGACATGGTGGATCCGTCAGGCTATCACGCGTTCAATCGCCGACCAAGCACGTACCATCCGTATTCCGGTTCATATGATTGAGACTATCAATAAACTGAACCGTATCTCTCGTCAAATGCTGCAAGAAATGGGCCGTGAGCCATCGCCAGAAGAACTGGCTGAACGCATGCTGATGCCAGAAGATAAAATACGTAAAGTTCTGAAGATTGCAAAAGAGCCAATCTCAATGGAAACCCCTATCGGTGATGATGAAGATTCACATTTAGGCGATTTCATTGAAGATACGACTTTAGAGCTGCCTTTAGACTCAGCAACGTCAGAAAGCTTACGCTCTGCAACTCACGAAGTTTTAGCTGGCTTAACAGCGCGTGAAGCAAAAGTCCTGCGTATGCGTTTTGGTATCGACATGAACACTGACCATACGCTTGAAGAAGTTGGTAAGCAGTTTGATGTTACCCGTGAACGTATTCGTCAGATTGAAGCGAAAGCACTGCGTAAACTACGTCATCCAAGCCGCTCAGAAGTTCTGCGCAGCTTCCTTGATGAATAATCATTCATTATTCGGATAGACAAAAACACCTGCCTAGGCAGGTGTTTTTTTATGAGAGCTATTTCATTTCTCCATTTTATTTTTCATCATTAAGCATAACGTTGCAATAATCGCGATCGCTCCGCCAAACATCGCCAGATTAAACCCTGAAACAAAAGCAGAACGCGCCAGTTGCTCAACCAGCAACGATGGCATCGAACCAGAACTATGAATTAAACGTTCGATTTCTTCAGTAGACATCGCACTATTCAACCTATCATTATGAAGCAATTGGCTCACAGCACGGTGCGTCATTAGCGTGCCAAGTAAGGCAATCCCTAATGTCATCCCTGTCTGCCTTAACGCGTTCATAATGGCTGAAGCAATCCCCGAATAGGCTTTTTCAACACTCGCCATCACTAAAGCGCCTATTGCAGGTGTCGACATTCCCATCCCCGCACCTAACACAAATAATATGACTGCAATGGGCAGATAATGGGTTGTTGAGTTTACTTGCGTAAATAATAATGAAGCGCCCGCAATTAAAATAAACCCAACAATCATTAAGTTACGTACACTTAAAAAACGGGATAATTTGCCAAACGAAAATGAAAATATCGCCATCGCAATAAATTCTGGCGCCATACGGATACCTGCTTCAAAAGCCCCCCACCCTTGCCCTTTTTGCAAAAATAGCGCAATAAAAAATACGTTACTGTAAGTGGCAAAACCAAGTGCAAAAGAGGCCATATTATATTGAAAGAAATAGGGATTCTGTTTAAAAAGAAAAAATGGTAATAGCGGTTTTTTAACGCGTTTTTCTACCCACATAAACGCTAGAACCGCTATGAGGAAAATGGTTAATCCCCCCATTGTTAAATAATTTCCCCAGCCTTTATCACCAGCTTCGATTAAAGCAAAAGTCACAGCGCCTAATGCCACGATACTGAGTACTTGCCCAAGGGGATCAAAAGCAGCTTTATCGGGATCGGCACTTTCATCTATCCCTAAGTAGCCTAAAAACAAGGTCAATAAACCGATAGGAATATTAATCAAAAAGATCGTCATCCAATCAAAAGTATCAACCAAAAAGCCCCCTAAGATTGGGCCAATAATTAATGAAAGCGCACTCACTGCCGACCAAATTCCAATGATTTTAATGCGTTCAATATCATTATGAAAAGCTTGGGTAATGATTGAAAGTGCCCCGGGGATCAATGCTGCGGCAGCTATTCCTTGAATAATACGCCCGATAATTAACATCTGGGAAGATGCCGAAAATGCACAAATCGCTGAACCTAACGTGAAAACAACAATGCCTATTAGCCAAACTTTTTTGCGCCCATAACGGTCACTGATAGGGCCAACAGAAAGGATCAATGCTGATAAACACAATGCATATGCATCAATAATCCACTGTAACATCGACAAGCTCGCCCCCAGATCGTCACCAATTGCAGGGAGCGCCACATTCACAATACTGATATCTAATGTTGCCATAAATGTGCCTAGGCATACGGCAAGGATCAAAAATATCCGTTTCATTTCATCTACCTCATCTTCGTTTATGACAATATCATAAAATACGACCGACCGACGGTCAATTGAAATGAGAATGAATATCATTATTTGTAAAGTCAGTGATAAAACGTTTTATACCAAAAATAAAAAACGGCCTAATCAGCCGTTGTTTATTAAAGAAGGCGGAAACTAGTTATTCAAAACGGGTGTTTCATGCAGATATTCCCAATAACATTGGTTATCAACAACTCGAATACAGACTGTCGATGTCCTCAATGTTGTTATTCCTTCATTTTCTTGTCGTTCCTGATATTGGACCCAACACCGCCCATCTGCTTCACATAATGGAATGACCTCAAATGGCACTGTCAGAAATGAGGGTTTAGCACCGACGTTTTGACTAAATAGCCCAGTCACCTCAGTTAAACCAATTCGTTGCCCACCTATGGTGACCATTTTAAAGTTTTCAGTAAAACTGGCTAATAATGGCGCAACACTTTTATCACTATTGCGGCCCGTGAAAACATCTTCAATTAACACATGTACGTCGATAACACTTTGCAGTGCCTTTTGCATTGGATCACGCATTTATTTTTCCTTACTAACTGAAATTAATGAAAATAGCCCAAGAATAGAGGCAATTAAAAAAGTATATTGGTAGTTAGATAGCTGATCCGAAAATGGCATTAGGCTAAATATTGAAATTAAAACAACAGCACCTACACTAAAAGCAACTTGGCGATTAATATTCCACAACACACTTCCTTGCAGTAAATCTTTATCTTTGAAATCCATCAACGAGCTGATTTGCGCTATATTTGCACTTAATCCGCCCCCCATGCCCATTAATAAATATGCCATCACCAACAAGCTTAATTGTGCTGAACTTGATACCCAATAAAGTAAAAATATTCCCAAACTATGCAATACAATCCCGAGTACAAATAAACATTTTTTCCCTATACGAAAATAAAGACGCCCACCAGAAACCATCGAAACTACCGCCCCAGCAGCATACAGGATCATAAATAAGCCAGTTTGCCCTGCATTAAAACCTAAGTTAATTTGTAGATTAAAAATATTCAGTAAATTTACTCCAGTAAAAATACCGGGTACTGCGTAATAAACAATAAAAGCATTGCGCAGGTTGCTGTTTTTTAATAACTGAAAATTTAAAATAGGCTCACGGCATTTTTTGGCGTAGTTAAGGTAAAAAATAAACACCATAACTGAACACAAAAAGCTGGTAAGGGCCAATACAATGCTGTGATAATCGTTATACAGCGAAAAAGACAATAGCAAGCAAAGTAAACTGATACTTACGAGTATAAGGCCGAAAATATCTGGTTTTTCCCGTGATACCTGCCCATCATTTTTTATCCAAATCCAAGCAAGTACTGCCGTTAATAAAGCAAACGGAATGTTAGAATAAAAAATCCAATGCCAAGATAACGAATCAATAATTAAGCCACCTATCGCTGGCGAAAAAGCGGGAGCAATAAGCGCAACAGTCATAATTAATGTCGATATACGCTGACGATCATTATTAGGGAATAATGCAAAAACAAGTGCTTGCCCGACAGGAATTAATAACCCACCCGCCATCCCCTGAATAAACCGCCAAAAAATCAAACTATAAATAGACTGACTTGAACCACTTAACCACACTGCAAGCGTGAAAAGTAACATCGAATAACACAATAATTTTTGATTACCCAGCCGCCCTGCTAACCACAAGCTTATCGGCATCACCAGCACTAATCCTAAGATATACGCATTAGCGACCCAAGCGACCTGAGATTGGCTCGCCGAAAATGATGATGCAATATCGGGCAATGCAATTGCTGACATAAAAATATTAATGCAATCAATAAAAAAACCGAGTAAAAACACGGTCGCAATTTTATATCGATAAGACATAACAACCCCTCCGGCGGCAAAGAGTAAGGATTAGTGCTTTCTTTGTCGATACAAGAGAAGTAAACTCACTATTTAATAAAACAGAACAATAAATGCAATTATGCAAAAAAATCTTAAAAAAATTATCAGTTTCCTTCAGGTTGTGGATTCGGGGTCTTTCACCAAAGCGGCGGATGTTTTAGGCTTGAGTCGCTCAATGGTCAGCGTAGACATCAAGCAATTAGAAACTGAATTGAATGTGAGCTTATTGACACGAAATACCCGCAGCATTGCTCTAACCGAGGTTGGAAAATATTTTTACGAAGACTTTAAACATATTCAAAGCCAGATTGATGAAGCCTTTGAAAAAAGCCAAAACTTAGGTACCAATATTTCAGGCTTATTACGTTTTTCATCCACCAGTGAATTTGGTCAACGCTTTATTCTTCCCTTGCTTCCTGAATTTTGCCGCCTTTATCCTAAGTTAAGATTACAGTATTCCGTCAATTCATCCCTCGATGATTTAATTACAGAAAAGCTCGATTTATCTATTCGCCTTGGTAACTTAAAAAACTCTTCACTTAAGATGAAAAAACTGGGGGAGTATGAAATTTATTTGGTCGCGAGCCCTGAATTTTTACAAGAATATCGAATTAATCAGATAGCAGATCTCACACAAGCTCCTTGGGTCAACCATTCGCTGTTAAATTGGCAAGATACCCAATATTTTTTGCAAAATGAGCAAGGGGAAAAAGTGAGTTTGCCCCCCATTAAAAGCCAATATGAATCAAACTCTGCGGCTGTAATTCACCAAATGGTATTAGCCTCTTTGGGCATCGCTATTTGCCCTGCTTGGCTGGTGAATGAAGATTTAAATGCAAAACGTTTAGTCCGCGTTCTTCCCGAATACAATTTACCCAAGCAAAATATTCAATTACTTTACCCTAATACCTCCATTTTACCTGCGAAGACTCGTGCTTTTATTGATTATTTGGTGTCCCACATGAATTTAAAATAAAAGCTAACTCAAAAGGTTTATTTCTTCCTTTTAAGTCAGCTAAGATCTTATTTATTTTTAAATTCTAAATAGTTTACAACGTTACCCAAAACACGCCATCTGAGCGCAATTGGGTAAATTGCGTTTGGAAATCAATTAAGTTTTGCTCAGGATTTAATTCGCTAAAAGTCTTAGGGTGCATAAATTTTGCCATCGCTTCAATGGCAAATATATTCATCGGGCTGTTATAAAAATTGTGGTAAATTGCCATTACGCGTTTTTCTTTTACCGACGTTAATGAAGAGATCCCTTGCCTATCTAATAATACCGCCAGTTGCTTCTGTGCATCTGATTTGTTTGTACGGTATCCCAAGTTGACAGCCAATGAACGGCGGTTGAAGTTATGCCAATCTGCACCCGTTAAGAAATAGAATTCAGGGTTTAATGTAATAATATTCTCAATCGAACTTTCAGCCCCTTTTGCTGGGAAACTATCTGCCACAAGGTTATTCCCCCCGGCTAAAGACGCTAAAACACCATAACCTGAACGCCCATAGAGCTGGCAGCAATTATCTGCAAATAATCCTGCATTGGCTTCAATTAACACAGAAGGAAATGGCTTAACCAGTTGGGATTCTACTGCCGCCAATTTTTCTTGGTACAGCGTCGCAAACTGAGTTGCTCGTTCTTGCGTGCCTAATAATTCCCCCAATAACAAAATACTTTTTGGGGTATTTTTTACGATATCCATCCGAAAATCGATAAATACCACCTGAATTCCTGCCGCTTCAAGCTGCGGTAAAATTTGGCTATCACGCATCGCACCATAATTGGCTTTATGCATGATGATAACCTCAGGGGAGAGCTCGATCAGCTTTTCAACTTGTAGCCCTGCTTCACGGGTTTTCTTCAGTGTTGGAATTTTTGCTAATTCAGGTAATACGCTAAAATAAGCCTCTTTTAAATCAGGAGCATACTGCGTTAATGAATCACTCCACCCCGTAATACGAGAAATCCCCGTTTTACCCGCGGCAATATCCACCGATAAAATATCACGGCTATCCACTAAAAATAATTTTTCGACGGGAAGATTAACGGTAACTTCACGGCCTTGTAGGTCAGTGATCACTGTTGGCGTTTTTGCCTGTACCCAAAAACTCAGTAAGCACAATAACCCTGTGAGAAATAATTTCATAGGATACCTTTTACTCTAAATTTAAATAATTCTGAATAAATAAAGCCACTGTTAAGTGGCTTTGTCATCGACTAAAACGTCAGGTTAGAACGTCACACTGTAGTTAAGTGCGAAGGTTCTACCGCGACCTTTATAGTCATACAGGTTTGGTGCACCGTATTTCGGGCTATACAGACCTTGCGCACGTTGCCCCCAAATGGTGGAATAGTTTTTATCCAGTAAGTTTTCAACGGCAAAACTCACTTTCCCCACAGGAAGCATATAACTACCTAATAAATCAACGGTATTATAACCATCCAGTTTTTTACCCGCCGCGTCAGTTAAGTTAAATGTCTGCTGGCTTTGTAAGCGTAAGGACCAATCATTCGGCTCCCAGCCTACATAAGCGTTAACTTTTGATGGGCTGGCGAAGTCCACGCTCCATTTTTCCCAGCTACCATTAACTTTGGTTTCCGATTTTTGCAGGTTGAAGTTACTCCCCACGTTCCAGTCTGAATCGTCAAAGAAGTAATCAACGGCACCTTCTACCCCATAAATGCGGCGCTTATCGGTCTTCATGTAGATGGTCATGTCATCTTTATTAATACCGTAGCTTCTATCAGATAAGGAATAATAGGTAGCGACCTGAGTGCGCAGGTTCTCACCTGTATAGCGCCAACCTAACTCAAAGGAGTTAACTTTAATCCCTTTGACTTTAGTATCATTGATATTCACACTTTTATTTAGGTTCCAATGGCCATTCGCATCAGGAGTTTTACCGTAATCTCCCGTGCCATAATATTTTGCAATATCAGGAATTTCAAAACCTTGGGAGAAGTTAAACCACGTTTGTTGCTCTTCAGTTAGATTAACCAACAACCCTGCGTTAAACAGTAAATTGTTATAATCGGTTTTCCCACCAGGTACGGCATCTGCGGATTTACCATTGCCATTCGCAATAGCTTCTTGCTGTGCATAACCAACAAAATCATCCACTTTATTTTCAGTATATTGGTAACGCACACCACCGCTTAAGGTGAACATCGGCGTGATGTCATAACTGCTTTGCAAAAATGTCGCCATGTTTGTGGTGGTATAGCTTGGATAGCGGCCAATTTGAAACGCTTTGGTGAGGTCCATTCCCCCAGACTCTTTCGCACGATCCAAATCAAAAAACATTTGGTTTGCACGAAATTGCTCGTGCTCCGCATCCACACCATAAGTTAACGTCAATTCATCAAGAGGTTGGCTATTAAATGTCAGCTTAGTACCATAGAAATTGGTTTGTTGGTCAGAGGAGCTGATGCTCGAAACCGCTTTCCCTGTCAACGTTGGGAACGGATAAAACTTTTGTGATTCATCACGATAGTAAACCTGAGCAACAAAATCCTGCCCAAACACATCCGCATTTGAATATTGTAAATTAAGCAGGTTACGCTCCGTCCCCGGTAAGCGATCTGAACTTAATTTGCCACTGTTATAGGCTTTCCCATCCCCTTTTACCGCGGAAAAATCTTTGCCTAAATATAGGCCGTGCTTACCATCGGATTCACTCTTATAGTGCTGATAGGTCGCTTGAATCTGTTGTGTTTCATTAATTTTGATGGTGCCTGATGCCATCACATCAAGGCGATCAGAGAATTGTAACCCTGTTTGGGTATTATCAATATTAATCGCGTCACCTTTGCCATCGTACCAACCGCCATAACGTTGATATGCAACAGAAACACGACCATGTGCATTTTCATTGCCACCGCTAACTGCCGCTGCGACATTTTCATCATGATCTTTGCCGTTATTAAAACCCGTTTTCCCACCTAATTGCAGGGAAACTTGTTTTTCTTCTTGGCCTTTTTTCGTCACAATATTAATTAAACCACCACTACTACCGCCACCGTACATTGCCGTTGCACCAGAAATGACTTCAATATGGTTGATATTAAACGGGTCAATCGAATCTAGTTGGCGGCTATCACTGCGTGAAGAGTTAAGGCGAACGCCATCTACCATCACAATCATGGAACGACCGCGCATGTTCATGCCGTAGTTAGTGCGCCCTTGGCCACTCACACTCATTCCCGGAATTAACTGTGATAAAATATCTTTTAACTCTTTCCCACCCTCAGCTTGCTGCTCAATTTCGGCATTATCAATCACCCAAGTGGTTTGTGCCATTTCTGAAACTGATTTATAACCGCGGGTTGCAGAGACCGTAATTTTTTCTTCTTTGTTATCAGCGGCCAATACTGAGGGAGACATAAAGGGGAGTAAGCAAGGGGAGAGAATAAAAAGGTGTTTTATTTTCATTGAGTTAAAACCTTTAAATATAATTATTGATACCATCGTTATCAGTGCCAGAACTAATAACAACACATGATTACATCACAGCTAACTATGTTGCGGAAAAATTATTCGCAATAGTAACTGATAATCATGTTAGATATAAGAATTATTATCATTACAATGATGAATTAAAAGGTTATTTGTGTTAAGTATCGTTTTAAGCGCATCCTTGCGCATATGAATGTGTCTTCCTTATTTCACGCTGGCCACTGCAATATAGTTGAGTTTCCCACGATTTTGACGGAAATGGCGGAACATGCGTAAAAACTGCGGGCGGTTTTCTTTTTTTAATGCATTACGAATAATTTTCATGGTGCCCAATAGACCTTCATCATAAATCAACCCTTTTGGCGATAATAAGGTCATCGGCCCTGTACTGGACATCACATGTTGAAAGCCTGCTTGCTTAAATAAATCAATCCATTGCGCTTGAGGTAGCGGCTGAGCCTTAACATGAATAGCTTGATGCATTTGTGATGCAATATCTTGCGGGTTTTCTGCATCTTTAAATGCAATATCGTGGGTTAATAGGCAACCACCCGGTTTCAGTACGCGGTAATATTCCTGTAATAACTTCGCTTTAGCTTTATCGCCATACATCGTGAGCATTGCTTCGTTAATTACCACATCAAAGCTATTATCTGCAAAAGGCAGCTTTGATGCATCTGCCATTTGAATCGTAATCAAATCGCTTAAACCGTGCTGAGCCACATTCTTTTTCGCTTTCTCCAGTGCCTGTTTATCCATATCAATACCCGTGATATGGCAGCGAAATTGTGAAGCAATTTCGATTGCAGTCGTCCCCATATTGCATGCAATTTCAAGCACTTGACTGTCTTTATGTAAGCCAGATTGGTTCAATAACCACTGAGTCGCAATTTTTCCACCGGGGCGTAAGCGTTTTTTTCCAAGACGAGCTAAAAACTTATGCCCCGCTTCATGTGCTGTAAATGATTGATCCATACATTAACCTCCGAGCTAATGGGTGCACTCATGACTTGGTTCACGTAACATCACCAGTAGCATTTTGGCAGGCTCTAGTGCATCAACGGCATGGGGAATATTAGCTGGCATTCGCACAATTTCACCCGGTTTAGCCGTCACAGGCTTACCATCAATAGTGAGCAACAGGCTTCCCTCCGCTACCATCACAATGGCATCAAAAGGGGCACTGTGTTCAGACAGCGCCTGTCCTTTATCAAAGGCAAATAATGTGATGTTTCCGCCCCCATTTTTAGCAAGCACTCGGCTGGCAATACCTTGTTCGGTATAGTTAATTAATGTGCTGATATTCAGCGCTTCAGCTGGCGTAATAGTGTTATCGCTCATAATTTAATATTCCTTAATTCGATGAGTTTAATGTATTAATTCAAAAATTATCTAAACAGAGGAATGACCCCTTGTGTTTGCCGGCTTTGTTCACAAATTGGCGTAATCGCGACAGGCAACTGGTAAAGCTGTGCAAGGTTTTCTTCGGTTAACGTTTGTTGTGAATTGCCAAATAAATAGTGCCCCTCGTTAAACAATAACAACGAGTGATCAGCGATATGCAGCGCATGCTGCGGGTAATGGCTGGTAAATAACACGGTGATTTCCCGTTGTTGAGCTAAATCCCGCAGTACGCTGAGTACGTTGTCTTGGTTGGCTAAGTCGAGTGCAGAGGTTGGCTCATCAAGCACTAAAATTTGCGGCTCACTTGCCAATGCTCTGGCAATCATGACCATTTGCTTCTCGCCACCACTGAGTCGGTTAAAGGGTTGATCAGCAAAACGATTTAAACCTAAGTAATCCAAACATTGCGCCACAATTTGCTGGTCTTTTTTACTGGGAGAAGCATACCAAGGCAGATGACGAATACGCCCTAAGCTCACCATCGTACGAACAGAATAGTGAAACAGCGAGCCACTAAGCTGTGGCACATAAGCCACGGGGGCATTTAACGAGACTTGCCCTTTTGACCCTTTTTGTAACCCCAGCAATAACCGTAATAAGGTAGTTTTCCCTCTCCCATTTGGTCCTAAAATAGCGCCGATGCTGCCTTTCGGTTGCCTGAAACTTAAGTTAGTGAATAACTGGCGCTGGCCGATTGAAAAATTAAGCTGTTCTACATGGATCATAAGTCAGCCACCTTTTTATTCAGCGTGTGAATTAGAAGCGCAAAAATAGGTGCGCCAATCAATGCAGTGATAACACTGAGAGGGATTTCTGCATTCGTAATACTGCGCGCAAAGGTATCAACAGCAATCATATAAATTCCACCAATCACGGCGCTGGCTGGGAGTAAAATACGGTGATCATGCCCGACAACAATACGTGCAATATGTGGCACAATTAACCCGACCCAGCCAATCGTGCCTGATACCGCCACCGTGGCACTGGTAATCAATGTGACACTAAGCAACACTGCCCAACGTGTCCGATTAATTTTCATCCCTAGCGCCTGCGCATTTTCCTCCCCTAGAGACAACACATTGATGCGAAAACGTAAGGCAAAAATCACCAATACTGAGACTAAAACAACAGGAAAAACAATGGATAGCTTTAAATAGGATGCGCTGGCAAAACTGCCCATCAACCAAAATACAATGGTTTGCAGTGTATTATTTGGATCAGCAAAATAGGTAATCAACGAAATCAGGGCAGCAAAAAAGGCATTAATAATCACCCCAGCGAGGATCAGCATCAGCAACTGGCTTCCTTGACGATTCAAACCCAGTAGGAAAACAAAAATAATCGCGACTAACCCACCAATAAAAGCAAATGAGATAGTTATTAGTAATGACGAAAATAATAAAATGGCTAAGGCGCCACCCAATGCAGCACCGGAGGAAACACCTATAATTTGTGGCCCCACTAATGGGTTACGGAAAATCCCTTGCAACGCAGCTCCTGATACAGCAAGTCCAGCACCAGCAATCCCTGCAATTAACACGCGTGGCAAACGTACGTTCAGCACCACATTTTGTTCGGTACGACTATAGCTCAGCCCCACGTCATTCCCGACCGTCGCATCATAGAGAATATGAAATACTGAAGAAAACGAGACAGGATAGCGCCCGAAACTTAGCGCCAATAGCAGCGTAAACAATAAGCCAACAGTGAAGATTACCCAAAGCAGGCTCGACTTATGCATTCGGTTTCCCCATTAATTGCAGGTAATGCTGGCTATTTTTGTTCAGTTCAATTTGCAATATGCCATCAATTTCCGCTTCCGTGACGTCATACCCATAAAGCTGTTGGTAGCGCTGGTGAATTTCTTCTCGCAAAGGAATATTGCTAGTCTCTGGATGAAATACCATGGATAACCATTGCCAATATAATGGCGTTTCTTGGTTGGGCGCATCCCAAATAAACCCACCAATGGGCAACTTGTATACTCGTTGGTTTTTAACCGCAGCAACATCACTCAGCATGGGATTACGGTACACATCCTCAGGGGCTAGGCCCTCTTCGAAATTACCCAGTAAAATAATATCGGGATCCCACAGTAAGATTTGCTCAATATTTAGCGTTCTTGGCCCGGTTAAATCACGATTTAAGCTCAGCCCACCAGCTAACGCAAAATCTGCATTATTGTGTGATGTCGAACCAAATGTTTGAATACTTTGATTAAAGTGAGAAAGGTAAAGGACTTTAGGTTGCTCTGATTCAGGGATTTTTGCCGTCGTGGCAGAAAGCGCTTCCACCACCTGTTGGCGCCATTGGATCATCTGGCTGGCTTTTTCATTATGGCCCAATGTTTTTCCCATCAAGCGGATCCACTCTTGCGTATAGCTTTCCTGCCCATAGCCAAGTGTTGCAACGGTTAGCCCTGCATCACGCATTGGAGAAATAATGTCATCACCACGATGCCCCCATTGCCACACTAGGTCAGGCTCCACATTCAGCAATGCTTCAATATTAGGGGTGAAATTATTCCCTACAACATTGGAATTAACCTGCAACACAGAGGGGAACATTTTTCCGAGCATCCCTTCCCTCGCGGCGACTTTCGCAAAAGGGTGCATCCCCACAAGTTTTTCACTACTTTCATCCATGCCCACAAGCATGGAGGCCGCTGGGATAGGGATCACCACAATACGTTTAGCGGGAGCGGAAAGGTGAATGTCATCACCCGACATATCTGTAAAATCAACCGCTTGGGATGCACCCACATTCGCTGTCATTCCCAAAGTACACACTGCAGCAGCAATTTTAAAAACATTATTTATCATAGGGTTATTTAAGTCTCCACCAATAACTTAATTGATAATGTGTATGATTATCATTTATACTCAAGCTATTCTAAGGTGCCCGAAGAGGATGACCTATGACATTTGTCAAAAACGTTTTTCCCTACACTCAATCTATCGACGCGCTAAGGCAGTGCCCATTATTTGTGGGCATTGAAGAAAAAAACTTGGCGTTATTACTTGAAAATTGTGGTTATATTCAATTTAAAAGTGGTGAAATAGTAAACCATGAGGGAGACCCTTTTAAGCACTGTCCCTTAATGATTAACGGCCAAATGGAGGTGTATCGCCATACTTATTTAGGCGAAGAGAAAATTTTTGGTTTGTTTACAGAAGGTGAAATTGTCGCCATTGCCGCGGTATTTATGCCTCATAACCGTTATCCAATGAGCTTACGAGCAAAAACAGAAGGTGATGCATTGCTCCTTGATAAACGAGATATATTGCGCCTTTGTCACGCTTGTCCACAGATTATGGAAAAATTACTCATGCGCTTTAGTGCTAAGCTGTATGAAAACATTAACCACATCGATTGGCTGACATCAAGTTCCGCAGAGCAACGGCTTGCCGCTTATATTATTGATTTAAAAAATAAACAACTTACCTCTAATATTATTTTGCCATTATCCCGCGGGCAGTTAGCCGCAAAACTGGGGATGCGTTATGAAACCTTGAGCCGGTTAGTTTCAGGCTGGCGTCAAAAAGGGTTTATTAACATCGAAAAAGACACTGTGCATATTTATAACGAAAATTATCTGACCCAACTTTCTATTTCTGCACAGCGCCCCTTTTAGCCCTAGGGGCTGTTTATCTTTGATAGTCAATTTTTATTCGAATTAAAGCCATTTTAGGCAAGGCGAGAGGTTCGCCGCCTAGTCAACTAGGCAAGCGCCTCTTAACGCAGCATTAAATGAGTGAAACGCGCTTTAATCGAACCCATAGGGCAGCATTTAAGTACAAACCTTAACTCAAATAATAAGCCAGCTTGATTGACACATTTATCTATTTTTGAATTGTTTTTTGACCTATTTTAGCTGTAAAAATCAGTAGCAAAGATAAACAGCCCCTCGTACATTACCGTTAAATAATACGCCAATTATTGATTAGAAGTTAAAGGTCACTCCCCCGTTCACATTAAAGCCCATACCGGGGAATAATGTACTGTCTTTAGCGGTCACCGTTTGGTTAGCCACTGACGTCGTTGCATAACGTTCATCCGTTAAGTTATCCATCGATAAATATACTGACCATTGGTCTGTCGGTTTATAACTGCCTTTTACCCCTAATACGGCATAATGTTTACGTTTTTGAATATCAAGGTTGTTTTGGTGATCAACGGCCATATCCGTTGGTGCCCAATGAATATTAGGCCCGAAGCTCCAATCTCCTAGTTCATACAGCACCTCAGCCGCCACAATATTACGTGGAATACCGGCGATGTAATTCCCCTTGTACTCGCCGCCCATAAAGCGAAAATCATTATACGTCCAAGAGACACGGTAATTCACATCACCAGGGCCCGCACTAATCCGCCCTGCAAGCCCAGCTTCTAACCCTTGATGGCGAGTTTTTGCACCATAATTAAAGACCCCAACGACGGTGCCTGCACTATCATACGTCGTGATGTATTCATCTTTAATTTGACTGCGATATAGCGCAAGGTTCCATTTAAGTCCCTCAGTCACTTCACCTTCCCCGCCAATTTCATAGGTAATGGCTTTTTGCGGGGAAAGTTTGGTGAGTTTGCCATCACTTGAATTGATAATTTCCCAAAACGTAGCGGGTTCTTCGCTTGAACTGATATTGGCAAAATAACGTTGGCTTTCTGTTGGCCGCCAAATAACCCCTGCTTTCGGTGTCCAAAACGTCCAATTTTGATCTAATGATAGGGAGCTTTGACGTTTTTCCACATCACGACGTGCGTGCGTCGCTTTCACATCAAGGTTCACTGTGACGGTTGGCGCGACATGCAGGTCAACGCCCACGCTGCCATACACGTTCTCTGCTCGCCCATCATATTTACCGATTTTTTTCTTATCTGCGGGCGTGCCTTTGCGGTTTTGCATTAATTCTGTTTGCAATGTCATTTGATCCCACGCCACTGCGGTGCGATAGGTCACAGGCTCGGTTTCAATGTTATAAGTCAGCTGTAGCCCTTCACTGTGGCTGCGGCTAAAGCGGTAGTATGCGGGCGTCGTGAAATTATCATGAGTGCGAATATGCCACAGCCCTGCACCAATCGCTTGGTTGCCAATCTGCCAATCTGAGCGGTTTGCGACACGAAATTGCTCCACATTGCGGTGCGGGTCGCGTAGCCATACCATTGGGTAAACATCCGTTGGGTTATTGTTCAATACCTCTTCAGAGACTGGTCCCGCGACATCAAAGCGTAAATCGGTCCAATTTAACCAAGTACGATTTTCAAAATTATCTGTGACATAGCCGAAATTGCTACGCAATGTTTTTCGTTGAGAAGCTGAATGCTTGCGGTAACCATCAAAATGGTCATAGGTGAAATTTACCCGACCATCGAATAACCCGTCATCAGAAACGCCACCGAACGCAGTTTGTAACCCTTCACGGCCATGGGAGCCATACTCATAGCGCAAGCGCCCTTGTTCATTTCGCCCTGTGTAAGACAACACATCGAGCTCACCACCGAGACTGTTACTTTGTGGATTCAAGCTATTTGCCCCACGCCGAACGCTTACCATTCGTGCATCGCGCATTTCTAAGGTACTAATATGAAAGCTGCCATCGGCATCCGTTGCGGGCAAGCCATCTTGCAATAATAAAACCCCTCGCGCTAATGGCGCACTCTGCACCCCAGACCCCCGAATATTTAGGCGTGGTTGGTCAATCCCCCCAAAAAAGTTTTGGATAACCAGCCCTGGTTGGTAATCCAGTGCATCTTGTAATGTGGCAAGGCGCGTATCTTTTTCAATCACAACTAAGTTCGTACCACCCGCCACTTTTTCGAGTTTTTCTTTTTCTTGTTGCTCCGTCGGTGTTAAACGGCTCTGCCCTGATCCCGAGGTGACAACCAGTGTATCGTGCGCCGTTGATTCAGGCGCAGCTACAGCGAGCGTTAAAGGCCCTAATCCCAAAATCAGTGTGATGCAATGAGCCAATTTATGCCGTTTTAGTGGATAAGACATATATTCACCTTATTAATAGTAATGGTTATCATTTTCATTTGAGGATATAAAATAGGTGAAAAAAAACGGTTTCCCTATGACATTTGTCAAAAACTAAAATAAATTGAGTTTCATTCAAAATATAAATATTAAATTATATTAAATTCAATATAATTATTAATATTGCTATAATTTTAATTTCTCTTTTAAATAGCATTTCAACTTGAAAATCTATTAGTCATAGAAAAATAACTTAATAAATTATTTAATTAAAAGAGAAATCATGAACATTAAAATTTTTAAATTTATAGACATTCTTAACAAGGGCATTTTCATCGAATTTAATAATAAACAAAAAAAATCATTGGAAATTAATTTAATTTTAAATAATGAAATAATAAATAAAACAACAACCACAAATGAAAGCCATTTATTTCCTATCGATAAATCAGGAAACTACCGTGTAGAAATCCATCAAGAGTTGGAGAATATTGCGAATATTCAATCAAAGGAAATTTATTTTCATATTAATGAAGACGAAAAAAAATACGAACTAAAACCCGCAGTTAAAACAAAAACAATCAATCGAAAAATAACTGGAATATCCCATTATTTTTTAGATTTAAAAATCAAAAAAAACCACCAAGAAAAAATAAAACAAGACTTAACTTTTTATTCGAAATTACCAAATTTAACGTTAAAACATAGTGCGATTCATGATGTATTAAACCACTATGATTATTTTACTTTCCATGGTGAAAGCCACTTTGATACTTTAGTTGAGCTCGCAGAGCAAATAGAACACCTTGATTATGTCGATTATTGTTGCGTTAGCCCAGATACCACCGGATATCTAGCCCCAGAGCTACCTGTAAACCCCGAACAAATTGACGATATTGCAAGCGAAGGTGACGATTTTATCACACCTGATTTTACAGCAATGCAAACTTACCTTAATGCACCAAATGGGATGAACGTCCGTGATGCTTGGGCTAAAAATGTTAATGGCTCATCGGCAGTGGTGCGCCACTTAGACTTTGGTATCTACCGAAACCATGAGGATTTAATCAACTCCAATATCATTGTCGTCAATAGTCGCCCAGAAACTGAAGATTGCGACCACGGTACAGCATCAACAGGTTGTATCGTCGCGACTAACAATGAATTTGGTGTAACGGGTGTTGCCCATCAATGCCAATTTTACTTCTATGACACTGGCGACCTTGATTTGCTCGCTGAACATGCTCAACCCGGAGATATTGTTAGCCTAGATGTACAATTCGATATTGGTGGGAAATTAGTTCCAGTCACCGCAGTGCGTGGCTGGTGGGAGCGTATAAAAATCATGGCGGATAAAGGCGCCACCGTGATCCTAGCAGCAGGAAATGGCGGGTTAGATTTAAGCAAGCCCGGTGTGATGGAAGATTTCGGTGATAGCGGCAGTATTTTAGTGGGTGCTTGTAATTACCAAAATGGAACTCGCGCGTATTTCTCTAACTACAACAGAGAGGTAGCCTTTATTAACTCGTGGGGAGATTGGAGCGTTACCACGACGGGTTATGGTTCTTTACAAAAATTACCCGGTGATAACCGCAATTACTCACGTAATTACGCAGGTACATCAAGCGCAACGCCGTTATGCTCTGGTGCATTAGCGTTAATCCAAGATTACGCAAAAAAACAAGGGGCAATTTTATCCCCGTGGCAAATGCGCACAGTGACGAGTGCATCAAATTATACTGAGGGTGTACCGTATGGTATTGGCTATCGCCCAAATGTCGATTATTTGTTGAATATCGTTGATAACATCATTCGCGAGTCAGACTTACCCAAAAGTGCATAACCTTCACGTTCTCAAGCCGCCTACTACGTGGCGGCATTTCCCCCTTCAAGGGTTAAGACCGATGTGCAAACCTTCTCAAGCAATGCTTTGTTATGGCTAAAGATAATCATTCCTAAGGGGCGCTCTTCTGAAAGCTGAATTAACAACTGCCAAATTTCTTTTTGTAAGTGTGCATCTAGCTGTGCTGTGACTTCATCCGCAATTAAAATTTGCGTTCGCGGGTCTAGAGCACGTAACAATGCAATCCGCGCCAATTCCCCCCCTGATAACTCATTAGGCCGCCGCTCTAACCATTGTGGTTGGATGGAAAAACGTGTAAGCCAGTCCGAGTCAGGTTGCCATGCATCACGTAAACTTGCCCCTACCGTGCGATACGGATTAAAGCTTTTTTCAGGATGCTGAGGAACCAGCTGAATGGGGCAATAACCTTGTTTAGAAAGCGGTTTTCCTGCGAATAAAATCGAACCTTCAGAAGGTGTTTGCCACTGTGCTAAAACGCGACCCAGCGTTGTTTTACCAAAACCACTAGGTGCAGAGATCCCAAGGCGTTCATTGGGGGCAAGGGAAAAACTAAAATTCCGCCAAAGGGTTTTCCCCCCTTGTTCAATACTCAGGTTTTTGACCGCTAAAATGGGTTCGATATCCTTCATTTCATTGCCATAAATTGATGTTCTGGCAGTGCATTCCATAAAGATTGTAGCCATTTTCCCCCACCGCCTTGTTTTAAGGTTTGGCTACTTAACACATCTTCCAGTGCCCCATTGCGTAGCAACGCAATACGGTCAGCAAAACGCACTGCCATGGATAAATCATGGGTCACCCATAAAATGCCTCGCCCATCACGGCAAAGATTTTTCATATTTTCAAGCAATTGCAGCGCATGTTCATCATCCAACCAAGACGAAATTTCATCAGCAAGGATATATTGTGCACAAGATAACGTTGCGCTGCTTGCCAGTACCCGTTTTGCCATACCACCAGACAGTTGACTGGGATAACTATTTACCAAGCTTTCTTGCAAGTTATATTGCTGAAGATGGCGTGCTACATCATGCATTTTAATGTGTTGCCCGCTAAGCACTGCCGCCCGTTCAAGTTGAGGGCCAATTTGAATTAAGGGGTTTAACGCACTAACCCCTTGAGGAATATAGCACAAGGAATTACCACGGTGCTGCGGCTTATTTTTATCTGTCAGTGTATTACCATTGAGGCTGATCTTCCCTTGGCAACGCATATTATCGGGTAGTAAGCCAAGAACACTTTGCAATAACAAGCTTTTTCCTTCGCCACTTCCCCCGACTAAGGCCACCATTTCCCCGGGCTGGATATCAAGGGTAATGTCTTGCAGTAATGGCGACCATTGCTTACGACCTAACCAGCGAAATTTTGCGACATCAATAGTCAGCTTATCTAAGCTCAACATGTTGCCCCCTTCAGCCATAGCTGCGCCGCGGCTTTTGCAAACTGGTCAAATAACAACACGAGTCCCATCAAAGCAACTCCGGGAAACACCACCAGCCACCATGCCCCTGTACTGAGATAACGTAATGCATCGGACAATAAAATCCCCAATGACGGTTCATGGGGCGATAGCCCAAAACCAAGGAAACTCAGTGCCGCACTATGCAGTACCGCGTGTGGAAACATCAACAATGTGCCGACCATCCATTGTGGTAAGATCATCGGTAAATAGTGATAGCGCCAACGATAAACGGCGCTATTGCCAATACGTTGGGATAACATGATGTAATCCGCCTGCTTCACTCGCAGTAACTCGGAGCGTAAAATCAAGGTAAGCTTAGGCCAGTGCGTAAGGGCAACCGCCCAGATCACCCCCATTTTTCCACCGCCCAAAGTAAAGCAAATCAGCACCAGCAGCAAAAGATGCGGCAATGCTAATAATGCATCAATCACACCGCGCACCGCGTAATCCATCACCTTACTCACGGAAGATAGCTCAGCCATCACCAAGGCAATAAACCCACTGGATACCGCTGCAATCAAACCAATTTGTAAGCTGGTCGCGACGCCTTGGAATGTTCTTTCGAAGAGGTCACGGCCTAAATTGTCTGTACCGAATAAGTGTACCCAAGAGGGGGCAAGCCGCCTATCCAACAGGTTCATTTCAATGTCCGTTGATGACAACCACACGGCATAGCTCGCTAAAACAACCAATAAAGTTAGCGAGATAATTAATTTAAAGAGTGCTCGATTTGGGTTGTAGGTCATGCGTCTCTCATCACTCCCTTGTTCACTTTTTTCAATAAAACATCAGCAACCGTATTACTGAAAAAAATCAAAGTGGCACACAACATCACTATCCCCATCAATAAGGGGATATCACCTCGTAAGCCTGCATCGATGGTCGCTTGCCCTAACCCCGGATACGCAAACACTTTCTCTGCAAGAAGCGCCCCACTGAGTAATTCCCCCACAGACGCAAACTGCAAACAAATTGCTGGAGTGATAGCATGTTTAAGCACATGAAAACCTATCATTGACCAGCCTTTATCCCCTTGCGCTTGGGCGTAATGAATAAACTCGCTGTTCATCACGTCCATCACTTTTGCGCGAGTATGCAGAGCAATATTGCCCACCCCCAGCATTCCTAATGCAATGACAGGCAAAACAAGGTGATGGAGTTTTTGGCCAAATGTCGCCGTTTCTTCATCTAAGCCAATGGGCCATGCGCAGCAAATCGGCGCCCATTGCAATGACACAGCAAACAGCGAAAGCAGCAGTAACCCCACCCAAAACACAGGAATAGACGCTAAAAGGTAGCTAAGCGTTGAAATCAATTTATCAGGCCAGCGGTTAAGGTACCGCCCCGCCACTAAGCCTAACGCAAAGCCAACGATACCCGAAAAAAGCCAAGCGCAGATAAGCAGCGCTAACGAGGGAACAAGGCGGTCTGCTATCACTTGCACAACAGGCGTGTTGTACAACATGGAATAGCCCATATCCCCTTGTAACATTTGAGAAAACCAACGCCAAAACTGCACCCATAGCGGCTGGTCAAGCCCCCAACGCGCTGCGATTAAGGCATATTGCTCGGGGGGGACATGCAATAAATCATTACCGATATAGGCTTTTATTGGGTCGATAGGCGAATAGCTTAGCAGGATAAAGATACCCGCCGCCGTCACGGTCAATAAACAGATAAAACGCAATAAAAGCCCAAGAGTCGTTCGCATTACTGGCAGGTCCATGCCCATTCATCAACGTTATTTAACACTGACCAAGAGCCATGAATTTCAGGCGCGCTGGTGCCTAAATCCACACAATTATTCAGTAAGTAAATATGTTGTAAGTTCATCAACCAAGCCCAAGCGGCATCACCTTTAATGCCCACGCCCGTTGTGCCATTCCAATCTACTTTTTGCCATAACGGAATCGCCGCATTTTGGTCAGGCTGGCGCAGCGCTTCTTCAATTAACTCATCAACCGCGGCATTTTTGTAATAACCCGGATTATAGAAACCAACGCCTGCGGCTTTACTGCTGTAGTTATGGACAATTTCCATCGGGTCTAAGCTGCCCCAACCAAACAAAGTTGGGTTGGCGTGCATATGACGCTCAACGGTTTCCCAGCTGCCTGATTTTAAATCCATCTCAATGCCGATAGGTTTTAAACTTGAACGGATAGCTTGGGCTAAATCACGGCGCGTGGTGTCGCCGCTGGCATACCAGAGCGTCAGTTTTGCCACCTTACCCTCTTTCTCACGCAGGCCATCTTTATTCAGCTTCCAGCCCGCCTCTTCTAAAATGGCTTTCGCTTTTTCTGTGTCGCCATCTTTAAAGGCAGAATCAGGGCTATTCCACGGTAACCCTGCCACACCGGTATAAGCGGGAACCGCAAAACTTTCGAGGACAGACGCGGCTAATAATTTACGGTCAAAAGCGTAATTAATCGCCTTACGTACCGCAACATCGGAGGTGATATCATTCCCGACAGGATTACCCTGCGCATCTTTTCCACCCGCAGGCGGAATTGGGAACGAAATACCACGGTTTTCCACACTATAACGCTCTACCAGTTTCATGTTTTTGACGTTATTGGCATTGGCGGCCACCGCAGCAGGAATACGGACAATTTCCAGTTGGTTACTTTGTGCCGCAGCAAATGCCGCATCTTCATCAAGGAAGACGAAAACCATTTTATTGAAATCGTTTTTTGGCCCAGCGTAATACGGGTTTTGCTCAACAATTAATTGCTGTCCTGGCTGGAAAGCCACTAAGCGGTACGGGCCTGCACCAATTGGGTTATGCGCATAGGTTTTTGCATCGTATTTATCGGCGCAGACAATTCCAAGGGAGCCTAATACATTGATAAAAGTACTTTGCGGGGAAGATAAAGTGATTTTGACGGTTAATGGGTCAATTTCCTCCGCTTTGGCAAAGTTACCCATATCGACTTTACCGCCACTTGCAGCGGCATTATTGTAGGTAAATACCACATCTTTGGCAGTTAACGGCGAGCCATCTGAAAATTTTAAGCCTTTTTTTAGCGTTAATGTCCACTCTTTCCCATCGGCATTGTGTTGATAGTTTTCCAGCATATAGCTGTGCCATGAAAGGTCGGCTTTTTGTTTGAGTAATGGGCTGTGTAACAGAAGGTAGCTGCCGTGGCTCCACCCTAGCATCGGGTCAAAACCTTCGGTCGGTTCTGCGCCAATGGCTAAACGTAATGTTTGTGAGTGAGCCGGTTCTGCGGCGTGTGATGGTAGCGTCAGCCCCATTAAACACATAGCCGCAACGATATTTTTAATCATACATCCCTCGATAGTTTGGTTTTATTTTTATCACTAAATAAAAATGAAACATCATCAGGCAGCTAATGATATTGGTGACCATTAACTGCCGCTATTGGTGAGATATTCACTGTGCGTAGAGTAGCAATGTTTAGTTATATTAAATTTTAAACCACGCTTTCTACGTTCTATATCAATAGAACTTCGAATTTAATGAATAATTCGCAAAAACTGCGCCTCTCTTTGATTTACCTTAATAAATCAAAACGTAAATTTTACGCTTCCACGTCTTTATCAAATTCAATAGGCACTGAATTTAACGATAAATCGGTAATAAAAGACGGGTCATTCGACTGCCTTGATTGCAACCGAAATTGCGATGGTGTCATGGCATATTTTTTCTTAAAGACATCACAAAAATAGGCATTGCTACCAAACCCACAGCGATGACTAATTTGAAATACAGAATAATTTGAGAAGGTTAAATAATTTAATGCCATTCCCATTCGCACATCCAATAATAATTGGCGGAATGATACCCCCTCTCGATTAAGGTGCCTGCGCAACGTCGATGGCGTGGTGAATAATGCCTTCGCCACATCCTCTAAATGCCATTTCTTCTGGGGTTCTTGGGTAATTAAATGGGTGATGGCTTGGTTTTTCGGCTCATCATAATTAAAGCGGAAAATATTGAGAATATCGACGCCCGCTTGGTATATCGCCAGTAAAATAAAGTACAGGCTTTGCTTCATTAACAATGCTTCTTGGGATTGGCTCTGTTTTTTTAATGGCAAACATTGTTTGAGCAAACTGAAATTATCACTAACCGTTTCGGGGGTTAATACCTGAAAAGCAGGCACATGGCTCGTCAGTGGCGCACCAGACTTCATTAAAGTCTTTAATAATAAAAAAACAGATTCTAACTCTGAGTCCGTAATCGACAATGTGTGCAACTCAATCGATCGATTAGATCCACACTCAATATTGCAGGAGACTTGGCTGTATTTTGGAATAATAAGCGTCAAATTAGACTGCACATCAATGGATTGGCCATTAATCACCACATTCCCTTTCGCCCCTTGCAGCATGGCTATCATCGCGCTTTCAATATAAAACGCTTTTAACACCATTTGGCTTGATGAAAGAAAATATTTATATTCCATAATCTCAGTAAACTTTGGTCAAAGTTAGAAATCACCTGCTAGAAAAAGCAGGTTGATGAGCAGACAGAAATACAGCCATTCAGATAAATAGCAAATAATTACGCTAGTTAATGGCTTCCGCTACCTTGCTAGAATGCGGCTCAGAATATAGTCCTGTTAGGCTAAAATCGCAATATAGAGATCCGCTCATTTTTTACTGTTATTTTACGTATTGTGAGTTTTTCTAAATAAATTGCTATTTAATTGAAAGGTAATTTTCGACATAAGGTGTAAAATCGCGCGGCAGATGAATGCGAGCCTATAACGCATCATTATAGATAATTATTTTTTCGTGTTCATTCACATCCTACCCTACTTGCATTAGCTTATACTGCCTAGAACCCAACCATTCGGTGAGGGGTATAACTATACATGTTCGCGTATTGTTCATTGCCTGATTTGCAGGAGAAAGTATGTCTGAGTTTTCAGGATCAGGTTGGTTAGCTGAGATTTTTTTACGCTATGAACTCAAACGGGGTGCAACACGCCTGACCGATAAACAACATATCGGCCCTTTAATGGTGCAAAGGCCATTTTACCCCGAGCAAGGGGTTGCCCACACCTATTTACTCCATCCCCCGGGTGGTGTGGTCGGTGGAGATAAACTTCTGATTAACATTGACGTGCAGCCACACGCCCATTCGCTGCTGACCACCCCGGGTGCGACCAAATTTTATCGCAGCGCAGGCGGTGTTGCCCGCCAAGTACAGAATTTAACCGTTGCCGCTGATGGTTTTTTAGAGTGGCTACCGCAGGAAAATATTTTTTTCCCTGATGCGCAGGTTCGGCTTGAAACGCATATCCATGTCGCCGCGTCATCAAAATTTATCGGCTGGGAAATGCAATGTTTAGGTCGCCCTGTTTTAGGGGAATGGTTTGAAAAGGGTGATGTCCGTGGGCGTTTTAATTTTTACATTGATGACACCCTCACGCTGACTGAATCCTTGTATATCGATGGCACACAAAAGCAGTCTGCTGTCATGCGTGAATACCCCATGATGGGGTCGATGTACATTTACCCTGCCAGTGATGAATTAAAAGAAAAAATCCAACAGCATTTACGTGATTTTTTATCCCCAACGGATAGCCCTATTGAGTATGGGCTGACGGATGTGGATGGCATTTTAGTTTTGCGATTATTAGGCACGCAAACTGAGCCAATGATGGCGTGTTTTGCCCATATTTGGCAAACCACACGACAGTATTGGCTAGGTTATTGCCCAGAACCTCCCCGTATTTGGGCAACATAAATTTTTCGTTTTAGGAGCAAAAATGGAACTCACACCAAGAGAAAAAGATAAGTTATTGCTTTTTACCGCGGGCCTTGTCGCTGAAAGACGCTTAGCCCGTGGGTTAAAACTGAACTACCCTGAAGCCGTTGCCCTAATAAGCTGCGCCATTATGGAAGGTGCTCGTGATGGCAAAACAGTTGCTCAACTGATGAGCGAAGGCAGAACAGTGCTCAGTGCAGACCAAGTCATGGAAGGCGTACCTGAAATGATCAAAGACATTCAAGTGGAATGCACATTTCCTGACGGCACAAAACTTGTGTCCATTCACGACCCAATTGTATAGGTGGCAATATGATCCCCGGTGAAATTAAAGTGAACCAGGCTTTAGGCGACATCGAACTGAACGCGGGTCGTGAAACCAAAACCATTCAAGTGGCGAATCATGGTGATAGGCCGATTCAAGTTGGCTCCCATTACCATTTTTATGAAGTGAATGACTTCCTGAAATTTGAACGAGACGGCACGCTCGGTTTTCGTTTAAACATCCCTGCGGGCATGGCGGTGCGTTTTGAACCCGGCCAAAGCCGCACGGTGGAATTGGTGGCATTTAGCGGTAAACGAGAAATTTACGGCTTCCATGGCAAAGTCATGGGTAAATTAGAGAGTGAGAAATAACCATGAAAACCATCTCACGACAAGCGTATGCGGATATGTTTGGCCCAACCCAAGGCGACCGTGTGCGTTTAGCGGATACAGAACTGTTTTTAGAAATTGAAAAAGATTTCACCACCTACGGTGAAGAGGTCAAATTTGGTGGCGGTAAAGTCATCCGTGACGGCATGGGGCAAAGCCAAGTCACTAGCGATAAATGTGTCGATGTGCTGATCACCAACGCCATTATTTTAGACCATTGGGGTATCGTTAAAGCGGATATCGGCATCAAAAATGGCCGTATTGCCGGTATTGGTAAAGCGGGTAACCCTGATGTACAGCCGAATGTAGATATCGTGGTTGGCCCTGGCACAGAAGTGGTCGCAGGTGAAGGCAAAATTGTTACCGCAGGTGGCGTCGATACCCACATTCACTTTATTTGCCCGCAGCAAGCCGAAGAAGGCTTAGTTTCTGGTGTCACCACCTTTATTGGTGGCGGAACAGGCCCCGTCGCAGGCACTAACGCCACGACAGTCACACCGGGGATTTGGAATATGTATCGCATGTTAGAGGCCGTAGATGAACTGCCAATTAACGTGGGGCTATTTGGTAAAGGGTGCGTGAGCCAGCCTGAAGCCATTCGTGAACAAGTTACCGCAGGTGCAATTGGCCTGAAAATTCACGAAGACTGGGGCGCAACTCCGATGGCAATTCACAACTGCTTAAATGTCGCTGATGAAATGGACGTGCAAGTAGCCATCCACTCAGACACGTTAAACGAAGGCGGCTTCTACGAAGAAACAGTAAAAGCTATCGGCGGGCGCGTGATCCACGTATTCCACACGGAAGGCGCAGGGGGTGGCCATGCCCCTGATGTGATCAAATCCGTTGGGGAACCAAATATTTTACCCGCCTCGACTAACCCGACAATGCCATACACCATCAATACGGTGGACGAACATCTGGATATGTTGATGGTATGTCATCACCTTGACCCATCAATTCCTGAAGATGTGGCTTTTGCAGAGTCACGTATTCGCCGTGAAACCATTGCCGCAGAAGATATTTTGCATGATATGGGCGCTATCTCCGTGATGTCCTCAGATTCCCAAGCCATGGGGCGCGTTGGCGAAGTGATTATGCGCACGTGGCAATGTGCCCACAAAATGAAATTACAACGCGGCACGATGGAAGGCGATACCCCTGACAGTGACAATAACCGTATTAAGCGTTACGTGGCGAAATACACTATCAACCCTGCGTTAGCCCATGGTATTGCTCATGAGGTTGGTTCAATAGAGAAAGGTAAATTAGCCGATATCATCCTGTGGGATCCGGCCTTTTTTGGCATCAAACCTGCACTTATTATGAAAGGTGGCCTCGTGGCGTATGCGCCAATGGGGGATATCAATGCCGCCATTCCAACGCCGCAACCTGTGCATTATCGCCCAATGTATGGGGCGCTCGGTAAAGCGAAGTACCAAACCTCGATGATTTTTATGTCAAAAGCGGGGATTGAGGCAGGCGTGCCAGAAAAACTTGGCTTACAAAGCTTAATTGGTCGCGTTGAGGGCTGTCGCAATATCAGCAAGGCCTCCATGGTACACAACAGCTATGTGCCACACATTGAGCTCGACCCTCAAACCTATATTGTGAAAGCCGATGGCGTACCGCTGGTGTGTGAGCCCGCCACTGAGTTGCCAATGGCACAACGTTACTTTTTATTCTGACCCCCATTAAGAGCCAGAAAATGAAAAAATTTATTAAAGTCGTTCCACCAGAACAACAGACAGACACTGAATTGTCCCTGTGCTTAACCATGGACGAGCGCACTAAAAGCCGCTTAAAAGTCACCTTAAGTGATGGGCAAGATGCAGGGTTATTTTTACCCCGTGGCACCATTTTAAAAGAAGGGGATATTTTAGCGGCAGAAGACGGTGAACAGGTCACCATTATTGCGGCAAAAGAGCAAGTTTCCACCGTTTACAGCGATGACCCTCTGCTACTGGCACGGGTTTGCTACCACTTGGGGAACCGCCATGTTCCCCTGCAAATTGAAGCAGGCTGGTGCCGTTATTTTCACGACCATGTTTTAGACGATATGGCGCGTGGATTAGGTGCAACGGTTAGCGTGGGTCTGGAAAAATATCAACCTGAGCCGGGCGCTTACGGCGGTTCATCAGGCGGTCATCACCATCATCATGACCACGATGATCATCATCACCACCACTAATCAGGTTCAAGGAGTGTCTCGATGCTAGCGGATTTGCGTTTATACCAATTAGTCAGCCCGTCCTTACCTGTGGGGTCATTTACCTATTCCCAAGGGTTAGAATGGGCGATTGAAAAGGGCTGGGTGACCACACCTGACACCCTCGCCAGTTGGCTAACGGCACAAATGACGCACGCAATCGCGACATTGGAACTCCCTGTGCTACGGCAAATTCACGCCAATCTTTCACGCTCTGATTGGCAGCAAGTGACTTATTGGTGTGACTTTATTATTGCCAGCCGCGAGACCAAGGAACTTCGCCAAGAAGAACGCCAGCGAGGCATTGCCTTTGCCCGATTGCTCCCACAATTGGCGATTGAACTTGATGCCACGGCATTGGCGTGCGTGAAAAAAACGCAATTAATGGCTTTTGCCCTTGCCGCCACACATTGGGATATTGACGTTGAAAAGCTGTGTACCGCCTACGCGTGGGGCTGGCTGGAAAACACCGTGATGTCTGGCGTGAAATTAATTCCACTGGGTCAAAGTGCGGGGCAACATATTTTGTTTACCCTTGCCGAACGTATCCCTGAGATTGTGGCGCAATCTGCCACATGGTCAGTTGACGATATCGGCAGTTTTACCCCTGCACAAATCATTGCCAGCAGTCGGCATGAAACCCAATACACTCGACTTTTTCGTTCATGAGAAAACACACAATGCAAGAATATAACCAACCCCTGCGAATTGGTGTCGGTGGTCCTGTTGGTTCAGGGAAAACCGCCCTACTAGAAGTTTTATGTAAAGCGATGCGCGATACCTACCAAATTGCCGTCGTGACCAATGATATCTATACCCAAGAAGATGCCAAAATCCTCACCCGCGCTGAAGCATTAGACGCCGACCGCATTATTGGTGTGGAAACAGGTGGCTGCCCGCACACTGCGATTCGTGAAGATGCCTCCATGAACCTTGCGGCGGTTGAAGAGCTGGCAATGCGCCACAAAAATCTGGATATCGTGTTTGTGGAAAGCGGCGGTGATAACCTGAGCGCCACATTCAGCCCAGAGCTGGCGGACTTAACTATTTATGTTATCGACGTCGCAGAAGGCGAGAAAATCCCACGTAAAGGCGGCCCGGGGATCACCCATTCTGATTTACTGGTGATCAATAAAATCGACCTTGCCCCGTATGTCGGCGCTTCTTTAGAAGTGATGGAAGCAGATACTGCCAGAATGCGCCCCGTGAAACCGTATGTTTTCACTAACTTAAAGAAAAAAGTCGGCTTAGAAACCATTATCGAGTTTATTATCGATAAAGGCATGTTAAGGCGTTAATCAGTTAATTTCCCCTATAGGTTTTAATCTATAGGGGATGACATTAACAAATACGTGGTAATGGTTCACTGTGTGGCAAATCCAACAACCTTGAGGTGCCAAAAATCCCGACCAGTTTCACCTGTTTATTGTCTGTCACACAACCAATCGTGGCGGCATTTTGGCCTAATGGGTGGTTGCGTAATGCGGCTAACACTGCACTTTCCGCTTCCGGTTTTACCACAATCACTAGCTTACCTTCATTAGCAAAATTCAGTGGCTCAAGACCGAGCAATTCACATACGCCCCTAACCGCAGAGGCAACGGGTAAGTCAGCCTCGTTAATTGCCATTCCACAGCCGCTTGCCTGCGCAAACTCATGCAAAATCGCCGTCACACCGCCGCGCGTAGCATCCCGTAATGCACGTACGCCCTCAATATTACGCAGTGGTTCAATTAATGGCGTCAATACCGCACAATCGCTGCTAAGCTGTGCCTCTAAACCAAGCTGCTCGCGCAGGTTTAAAATGGTCGCACCGTGGTCACCTAACGTGCCACTGACAATCACCTTGTCACCCGCTTGAATTTGCTGAGCACCCCACTGAATTTCGCTTGGGATCACACCGATACCTGCCGTGTTGATAAACACTTTGTCCGCAGCACCGCGCTGCACTACTTTGGTGTCCCCTGTAACTATCTGCACCCCAGCCGCTGCGGCCGTGGCTGCCATTGATTCGACGATAGTAGCGAGTTCAGCTAACGGAAAGCCTTCTTCTAAAATAAACCCGCAAGACAGATATTTAGGGACTGCTCCACTGACGGCGACGTCATTCACCGTACCGCAAACCGCTAATTTACCGATATTTCCACCGGGGAAAAAAATCGGGTCAATCACATAGCTGTCGGTACTAAATGCAAGGCGATCCCCTAACGTGGTGAGTTCCGCCAGCGAAAGCCGTGCTTGGTCTTCACGCTCATTCAATGCTTGATTGGCAAATGCTTTTAAAAAGAGTTGTTCAATTAACTGTTGCATGGCTTGCCCACCACTACCGTGGGCCATCAATACCACTTTGTTCGCATCATGACTCATCTATGCCTCCCGACGATATTGATAATAAGCCGCACAAGCCCCTTCCGATGACACCATTAAGGCACCAAAAGCGGTTTGTGGCGTACAGCGCGTGCCAAATAATGGGCATTCATTGGGTTTACATCGCCCCGTTAATACATCGCCACACCGTGCTAGCGGGTCATCCGCCACTTGGTGTGGTTGTACCTGAAAACGGCGTTCGGCATCAAAGGATTGGTAAGCGGCACTGAGCTGCACTCCCGAGCCTGCAATTTCCCCTAAACCACGCCATTCGCTGGTTTCTTTTAACTCAAACACTTCATCTAACGCCTTGAGTGCTAAGGTGTTGCCTTCGTCAGCGACAATACGCTTATATTGGTTTTCCACCTCGCAACGCCCCTCTGCTATCTGGCTAACTAGCATGGACAAAGACTGCAAAATATCCAACGGTTCGAACCCTGTCACCACCAGCGGTTTATGGAAATCCTCGGTAATAAACTGGTAAGGGTGCGCCCCAATCACCATGCTGACATGCCCCGGTGCTAAAAAGCCATCAATACGCACATCTGGCTGTTCTAATAGGCTTTTTAAGGTTGGGATGATGGTGATGTGCTGGCAAAATACCGTGAAATTGTTCAGCTGGCGGCGTTTAGCTTGTTGCAAGGTAATCGCCGTGCTTGGCATAGTGGTTTCAAAGCCCAAGCCAAAGAAAACAATTTGTTTATCAGGGTGTTGCTCTGCTATCCCTAGGGCATCCAAAGGGGAGTAGACAATCCGCACATCTGCCCCACAGCGTTTGGCATCAAGCAAAGAGCCATTTTTACCCGGGACACGCATCGCATCCCCATAGGTGCAAAAAATCACATTAGGCTGCTCAGCAATTTCAATGCAGCCGTCAATACGCCCCATCGGTAACACACAAACGGGGCAGCCCGGCCCATGAACAAATTCGATTTCTGGCGGTAAAAGTTGGTCGATACCAAATTTAAAAATCGCATGGGTGTGCCCGCCGCACACCTCCATTAACTGCAATGGGCGCTGCTTAGCCCGTGGAATGTCATTCACACGTTGGCGGATATTCGCCAATAATACTTTTGCTAAGGCAGGGTCGCGAAACTCATCGACGTACTGCATCTGTTGCTCCCGCATTTAAGCCACTGAAGTCGCCGACCTCATGGTCAAGCTGGCTCATCGCCGCTAAGGCATCTAATGTCGACTGTGCTTCTTCTTCGTTGATGATACTCATGGCAAAGCCCACGTGAACCAGCACCCATTGCCCCAATAATTCGTGGGTTTCCCCCTCACAAATCAGGCCAATGTTAACGTCCCGCTTCACGCCGCAGACATCCACTTGTGCCAGTTGGTGGATATCTTCCCCCACTGCCACGATTTTTCCGGGAATGCCTAAGCACATAGCTGAGTCTCCAGCCATGCGAGCCATGCATCCATACCATCCCCTTGTGTCGCAGAGACTTTAATCACTTGGATGTTTGGATTGACTTGTTTGGCATTAGCAATGCAGGCGTCCACATCAAAATGCAGGTACGGCAGTAAGTCGATTTTATTGAGCAACATAATGTCTGCCGCGGCAAACATATGCGGGTATTTTAAGGGTTTATCTTCCCCTTCGGTCACGGACAATACAGCCACTTTATGGCGTTCACCTAAATCAAAGCTTGCAGGGCACACTAAGTTCCCCACATTTTCAATAAATAACAAGCTGTTATCATCCAAGCCTAAGCGGGAAACTGCATCGTGGATCATCTGCGCATCTAAGTGGCAGCCTTTCCCTGTGTTCACTTGGATAGCAGGAACCCCCGTTTCACGAATGCGCTGAGCATCGTTGGTGGTTTGTTGATCGCCCTCTACCACCGCACAATTAATTTTGTCGCGCAGGCGTAGCAAGGTTTCCGTTAGTAAGGTGGTTTTCCCAGAACCGGGACTGGAAACCAGGTTTAACGCTAGAATATTCTTTTCTGCAAATGCTTCGCGGTTATGTTCCGCTAAATGATTGTTTTTATCTAAAACGTCCATCTCAATTTGCAGCATGCGCTTTTGGCTGATCCCCGGCGCGTGTGTGCCAGCTTCACCTTGCCCGTAATCCAAGTCATGGTGTTCACCCGCAGGTTTAAAGCTGTTTTCTGCCATGGCGTAAACGTGTTTATGCTTATGTTTGTGTTTCTGTTTTTTGGCTTTGTCGTCAACAAGCGCAGGCTCGTATTGGTGATAGTGGTTATGCACATCCCCTTGGTGGTAATAATGGTGATGAATAATGACGGTTTGGCCTTGGTTTTCATGGTCATGATGGTCATGATCGTGGTGGTGATCGTGTCCATGATGATGGTCATGGGCATTTTCATGATCGTGATGATGATCATGGCCGTGGTGGTGGTCATGGCCGTGGTGGTGGTCATGGTCGTGATGATGGTCATGGTGATGATGACTGTGCTCATCCCCTTCGATTCTGCGCTCTCCCGATGCGCATCCACATGTACTACACATAAGTTTCACTCCCAACCGCTAAATAGTTAAATTAGATTAATACATAATCAAAATCGCAAGGTTGATGCACCTCAAAGTCACTTTGAAAACTATTCGACCTCTAATTCTTTGATACGCAAGCTATCGCCACTTTCCACTTTTAAATTCAAACTTTGGCATTGTGGACAAACGGATTGGTGGCTATCAATTTCCACCATTTCACTGCAATCCCAGCACCACGCCTGCGCTGGACGGTGCACCATATGCAATTGGCAACCTTGTGCGACAGTGCCGCGACAGGCGATATCAAAACAAAAGCGAAATGCGCTTTCTTCAACGCAGGAAAGCGCACCAATTTCTAACCAAACTGCCGTGACTTTTTTCACGGCATTTTGCTTGGCTTGCTGCTCAATTATTTCGAGTGTGCTTTGGCACAATGAAACTTCATGCATTATGCCTCCTTCAAGTGGCGCGCAAATAACGCGCGGCGCGCTGGGGATTGCGGCACATTTGGGTCACTCACTGGCAGGGACAACAAAATACGGCGGCAATCATCCGCAAGGTGAATACCCTGCTCAGGACTTAAGCTTTTATCCAACGGAGACATCAAGGAACAGGCAAAATATTGCGTCAGCCCGTCAAGTTCCCCAACGGTATAGGTCATTTCCCCATAAGGTAAAATCAAGCCCACTTTATCGCCAACAGTACGGCACTCCCAATACTGCTCAGGCCCCGGTAAAATGAGAGCGCTGAGCATCCACGGAGTGATAACCGCACCAACCCATTGATTTTCAAACAAAGCAAACTCACTAGCATAAACTGGCATCGAGGGGTGGAGGAAAGACAAATCGTGCATCGATTGCTCCGCCACCCGTTGGAATGCAGCCTCTACCAGAGTTCGTGGGTTGCTTTGATAACCTTTAATGTCATCAGGCATGTAAACTCTCTTCTTTTGCCGTAATTTCCAAACCTTCACTGCGCAGCACATCAATCACTTTTTGCAACGCAGGCTCTAATGCAGCCTGCCCTGTTGCGGTTAAACCAATGTGCGGCTCTAAAGACTCAGGCACGACACCGACTAAGGTCAAACGCTGCGGAAATTCATCCGTTAAATGCAACGCGGATAACACATCCGATAACCCTAATTGATGAGGTGAAATTTTACGGGTAAACAACGCAGGCACTTCGTCATCACGTAGCACTAATAACGAACCGGGTTGCTGGCTCGATAGCACTACATCCGCAATAATTAAGTGGTCACGATCGGCCATTGGGCCAATTAACTCCATTCCTGCGGTACCGCCATCCAGTACTTCCACACATTCAGGCAGGTGATAACGTTCCTCCAATGCTTCAACAATGCGTACGCCAATCCCTTCGTCGCTCAGCAAAATATTGCCAACGCCTAAGACTAAAATACGCATTACAGCACCTTAACCTTAGTGACTTCCCCACCTTCAGGATCCACAATGTGCACCGCACAAGACATACATGGGTCAAAGGAGTGGATGGTTCTCACCACCTCAAGCGGCTTGGTTGGGTCAGCAACAGGGGTTCCTACCAACGCTTGCTCATAAGGGCCCGGCTCATCATTGAAATTACGTGGGCCAGAGTTCCATGTGGATGGTACAACCGCTTGGTAGTTTTCAATTTTACCGTCTTTGATAACCACCCAGTGTGAAAGCAGGCCACGTGGTACCTCCCCAAAACCAACGCCTTTAATCGTCGCGTTTTCTGGGAAGTTGGGTTTTACAAATGTGGTAAAGTCGCCTTTACCAATGTTATCCACCAACGCTTGCCATTGAATTGACAGTGTTTCATTCAGCACACAGCAACGTACGCTACGACCAATAATACGGCCTAATGTAGAGTGCAGTTGATCAATACTAATGCTGTTACCTGTCAGTGTTTGATACAGATTCACCACATCATTAAAGTGTTTTTCCGTTGGCTCATGTTTTGCTGCCAGTTTGCACAGTAAGTCCGCTAATGGCCCCACTTCGACAGTTTTATCGTAGAAGGTTGGCGCTTTCACCCATGAATATTTGCCATCATCGTCCCAACCAGTGTAGTCAGGGTTTGTGGTGCCTTCCCACGGTGCTTGTGGCTCATTTTCTTTGTACCACGCGTGTTTGCTACTTTCTTTGATACCGTTGATCAAATACTCGTCCATGTGGCTGGTAATTGGGCGATAGGTACTGAAATCGCTATTTTCGAGGTAGCCACCCGGTAATAAGAAACTGCCATTTTTGCCATCCATCGGCATTTCAGGCATACACATGTAGTATTTCGCTCCTTGACCAACTTCTAACCATTCTGGGTAGCCCGCAGCAATGACAGCAGCGTCGATTTTATAGACTTGCTCGATAAAATCCCCTAAACGGTCGATAAAGGATTTCACATACATTAAACGCTCAAGGTTAAGAACACCGACTCCATCAAGGTTAATCGGGTTCGCGACACCGCCCACGGCGAGGTTTTGGATGTGCGGAGTTTTACCCCCAAGCAGTGCCACAATGCGGTTTGCATCCCGTTGACATTCAAGGGCTTGTAAATAGTGCGCGACCGCAATCAAGTTCACTTCAGGCGACAATTTCATCGCTGGGTGCCCCCAGTACCCGTTCGCAAAAATCCCTAACTGACCACTCGCAACCAGCTTTTTGATTTTGTCTTGTACGCGGGTAAATTCTTCTGCGCTATTGAGTGGCCATGTAGAAACCCCTTTGAGGATTTCGGCGGCTTTATTTGGGTCTGCATTTAACGCGGAGGTGATATCCACCCAATCAAGCGCCGATAATTGATAAAAATGAACAATATGGTCTTGAATGGTATGCGCCGCTAAAATCATATTACGGATGTACTGTGCGTTAACGGGCACATCAATATTCAACGCGCTTTCAATGGTACGCACAGACACAATGCCGTGAACAGTGGTACAAACCCCACAAATACGCTGCATGATCATCCATGCATCACGCGGGTCTTTCCCTTTGACGATTTCTTCCATACCGCGCCACATGGTGCCTGAAGCCCAAGCCTTGGTGACTTTTCCATCTTCAATTTCACAATCAATGCGTAAGTGACCTTCGATACGAGTGACTGGATCTATTGTTATACGTTGGCTCATGCTTTACCTCGGGCCTCTGAATGGCTCATCTTTGTTTTTTTCAATGCTGGAATAACGGGTAGTAGGCGGATCAGCAAGATGTACGCACAGACCTCAATTGCCACAAAACCCATTGAAATTAAAAGTTCTTCTGATGTTGGGAAGTAGTCATAACCGCCCCCCGGATTGAACGCGACAAGGGAGTAGCTCATCCGCCACATTGCCGCCCCGATTAACATGCTTAACCCGCTGATGTATAACCAACGCGAATCATTTCTCAGCGATGGGATGCGGAAAATAATTAATGGGATCACCATTAACACGGTTTCTATCCAGAACATCATGGCGTAGAAGTCACCATTGAAGATGTGATGCAGTTTTTCGCGATAAATCAACTCGCCAAATCGGCACACGAGGAACAACACCAAAAGCACTTGCAGGATTTGCGTGAGCCGCACAAACAGTGGCCGCTCATCTGCCCCTTGCCCCTTTAAGGCAGCTTGCAGTAATGAGCCTTCAAAAATGACTATCGAGAACCCCATAATAAACGCGGTCAACAGTGAGAGCAGCGGCAGCATTTCATAACTTTGCCAAATTGGATGTACCTTGTATCCCGCTGAAATCATTAATGATCCCATTGAAGATTGGTGCATCATTGGCAGCAATGCACCTAAAGCGATGATAAAAAACATCACTTTATTCAAGCGTTTTAGCGATACTTTCCAGCCAAAGCGTTCACACAAGGCTGGAGCGAATTCTAATGCCATCACACCGATGTAAATTGTCATACATACGGCGGTTTCGAACAGCACAGAGTTGGTGTTGAAGAAACCTGGAATATAGAAATACGGCAAGTTCCAGTAACGCCCCACGTCGATAGTGATGGATAAACCACCGAGGGAGTAACCGAATAAGCTGGCCAGCAATGCGGGGCGAACCAGCGGGTGATATTCCCCGCGGTTAAACACATACACCGCCCAAGCCAGCGCCCAGCCACCACAGGCAAAACCGGTACCTATCAGCAAGTCAAAGGCAATCCAAATTCCCCACGGGTAACCCCCATTAAGGTCAGAAACCGACCCTAGGCCGAAAACCAGACGTTTAATAATCAGAATGACGCAAAGCAGCACCAATGGCCCAAAGACCATAATTGGCCAACTGACTAAACGCCCGCCTAACGGCTTTTCTTTATGATGCGTCGTCATTTGAGTCATCTCCTTCGTGTTTGTCATTCTTAGTATTGCGGTACACCAAGAAGCTCAACCCAGCTAGTGCCGCTAACGGCAACACCATGCCTTTGTACAGAGTGTGCTGCACATGCTCAGAGCGCGCACCGGTCGACAGCTGATCTAATTCAGGCAAACCAAGGTGTTGATACGGCACGCCTGAAAGTACAATGACCTGCGTTCCGCCGCCTTCAAGCTCCCCATATACGTGTTGTTCATACTTCGGCACTTTGATGACATTCGGGTCATTGCTATGCAGGGTTTGGCGTGGGAAACCATATTCATCCCCCGCTTTGAGTGTTAAGCGTTTTTTTGCTTCGGCGAGCAACTCTTCTCTTGTACCGAAAATCACGGCACCAGTTGGGCACACTTCCACGCACCCCGGTAAGCCGCCTTTGTCTAAACGCTCTACGCCTTTTTGATTACATAGTTCGCACTTATGAATCGCACCAAACTTATCATCATAAGCATATTTTGGAATGTTGAACGGGCACGCCACCATGCAGTAACGGCAACCCGTACACACGCTCGCATCGTAATGAACGATGCCCGTTTTCGGGTCTTTTTTCAGTGCTTGAACAGGGCAAACAGACACACAGTTCGGGTCAACGCAGTGCATACACTGCTTTTTGATGTAAGCGTAACCGTCTTTTTCCTGATCTTTATTCACCCCAGTGCCGCTGCTCCAGACCTGAATAATGTTATTGGTGTATGGGGTAAGCTTGTCGTTGTTCGACCATGTTTGCTCCCCCACAGGGTTACGCTCTGGGTGGTTGATATCTTGGCATTTTGTCACGCAGGCTTGGCACCCAACACACAACGTTGAGTCATACAGCATGCCAAGGGAGTTCGGAATTGGCGGTCGGTTTTCCGCTCCCGCCAAGCTCGGTGAGCTGCTCGCAAGGAGCGCTCCCCCAGCGGAGAGTTTAAGGAAATTTCGTCTATTCACGGTTATTCTCCCCGTGAGTCAGTGTCTTGCTGGCGTTTTTGGCGACCTAATTCACGTACCGCCATCACACTCACCCCAGCCACTAACCCCACAACACCACCGATTAACCCAACGGCGGTTGATGAAATTTGGCCGCCTTCACGGTTATTTAAATCAGGTTTGTCTGCGCGTGGTGTTGGGTTTTCCACGCTGGCAAGTTGGTGAATCGCTTTGTGGAAGCCGACATTTTCTTCATTACAGCCATAACATGGGTGACCTATCGCCACAGGCCATACACCACCAACATCGCAGAACTGCAATGTTGAACAGTTACCGTAAGTTTCAGGGCCTTTACAGCCTAGGTGATATAAACACCAACCTTCACGGTGACCATCATCGCCAAACTCTTTAGCAAAACGCCCTGCATCAAAGTGTGGGCGGCGCTCACAGTGCTCGTGAATTAATCGGCCATAGGCAAACATTGGACGGTTTTTGCTGTCCAGTGCGGGTGGGCGATTAAAGGTAATTAAGTGGGCAACGGTCGCAAGGAAGTTATGTGGGTTTGGTGGGCAACCCGGGATGTTGATCACCGGTTTATCTTTGATGACTTGGTTTAAGCCAACCGCGCCCGTTGGGTTATCACCCGCCGCCGCAACACCGCCCCAAGAGGCACAGGAACCAATTGCAATCACGGCAGCAGCGTGTTCAGCCACTTCGCGGATATGCTCAACAATCGGCTTCCCTGCAACCATGCAGTAAATACCGTTATCTTTCAGTGGGATAGAACCATCGACGACAAGAACATATTTTCCTTTATATTTCTCCATCGCATTGTGCTTATTCTGTTCAACTTGCTCACCAAAAGCGGCAGATAACACCTCATGGTATTCCAGTGAAATTGTATCCAGAATTAAGTTTTCGAGAGTTGGGTGAGTTGAACACAGCAAGGACTCAGTACAACCCGTACACTCTTGGGCGCCAATCCAGATGACAGGCGGACGAGCTGGGTCGCTAATAGATTCAGCAATTTGGGCCGCTGCTTTCCCGCTTAGCCCCATCGTTGCTGCCAACGCTGTACATAACTTCATAAAATCACGGCGGTTAATACCGTGAGGAGAATTAATAGAGTTATCTCCTATCATTCTTTTTTCCTATTATTATGGGTGGCTTAGAACCTATTCATTAAACAAATTTTGTTGAGTATCCTTGCGTTAGAGATGCCACAAAACCCGACGTATTGAATACACTTACGCCTTACGCTTGTATCATTCGATGCAATTCAAATTGATAACAAAACTGAGCTTAATGAAATAAATTCTTATTTAAGTAACCTGGTGCATATATATAAAATAAGATCCTATTCCTCCCGATTTTTCATCACTTGATCTTCATCAAGAGGAAATAAGAAAGTTTATCTTTTTTATATATTTGTTAGAAAAATCGATTCAGTCGATAAAGAAGAAAAGTGTTCAATTAAATAAAACAAATCAATTTATTATTCAATAATGCGCTATATATCACATTAATTTAAATACAAATTTCATTATTTATCATGATGATATGAAAAAACATTATTTGTTTATAATTTAATTAAGCGAAATTAGAGTATTATTAATGACCAATTAGTTAATATAGAATTAAATTATCTAAATAAGAATCAATATCAAAAAAAGAATATTTAATAAAACATTCAATATACAAAATTCCACGTAAGATACATTCAAAATCATATTCAAAATGAGTAAGTCGCTAACCCTTTAATTTTGCTGAGGCTATCGCGACCTGCCCTAATGCCAATCCGCCATCCCCCATTGGGAACTGCCTTGCCGTTAATACCTCAAATTCATTTAAATTATTAATTAATAAATTTCGTAATAATTTATTGTGCATAACACCTCCTGATAACACGATTTGCTTAACCGCGTATCGCTGAGCAGATGTTCTAGCGAGCTGCGCAAACCCATTTGCTAATGCGACATGAAACGCATGGGCACGTTGCGCTTTAGGCGCTTGATAAGCACACCATTCACGCCAAAATGTCGCTAAGTCAAGGTGTTGACCAACTAATGGCATCGTCACAGGGTGTGTCAGAACTTCAGAGCGCATCGCCAACGCTTCAAGTTGGCACGCCGCTTCCCCTTCCCAACTGGTTTGCGCCGTACAAATACCAAGGGCGGCGGCGATAGCATCAAATAACCGCCCTGTGGAAGACGCTGCTGGGCAGTTGAGCCCCCTTTCGATAGCCTTTTCGAGCCCCTGCCAAGGAAATTCGAGGAGTTGAGCTGCATCTGACTGCTGTTGCCACTTAGGAACAAACTGCGACCAATGAGCCAATAAGTTACGCCAAGGCTGCCTTGCCGCCATTTCACCGCCGGGCAAAGCAACTGCGGGCAATCCACCTAAATATTGGCTAGATGCATAATCTACCAATAAGCATTCTCCGCCCCAGAGACGTCGGTCATCACCATAACCTAACCCATCAAGGGCTAATCCAATGACTTTGCCTGTATTTTTCGGCAAGCCATGCTCTACCATAACGGCCGCGATATGGGCATGATGGTGCTGAACTTGCACAAATGGAATGTCCAACTGCGCAGATAACTGCTGAGCAAAGCGATGACTAACATAGCTAGGGTGCATATCCCCAACCACTGCGGTTGGGGTAAAACGGTAAATAGACTCAAACAAATCAATCGCACTTTGGTATTGTTCAAAAATATCTAAGTCGTCCAAGTCCCCAAGGTGCTGGCTTAATACCGCGCTTTTATCACGTAATAAGCAAAACGTATTTTTCAAGTCAGCCCCTAACCCTAATATCGCGGGTGAATTTTCAAAACCTTCAGGTAAATCCACAGAATCAGGTACATACCCGCGGGCACGGCGTAACATTTCCGCCTCACCTTGGTGATAACGAACTAAAGAATCATCAGCGCGTTGTACGATATCGCGGTTATGAGTCAGGTAAAAATCGGCGATATTGGCTAAATCATTGAACGCACTTTGCTCCGTGAGCACAGGGGGCTTCCCTGATGCATTTCCTGAGGTCATGATTAACGGCCTTTTTACTTCCGCCATTAATAAATGCTGTAACGGGTTTGAAGGCAGCATCACCCCTAACTCCGTTAAATGGGGAGCAACAAAATGGCTTAACCCACTGTTTTTCCATTGCTTAATTAAAACGATTGGCGCAGCAGGGCTTTTTAACAACGAGGCTAGCCCATCACTCACACTTACCCCTTGGTTTTTTAACCAATCTAAAGACGGGATCATCACCGCGAATGGTTTTGTTGGGCGATGTTTACGCATGCGCAGTGCTTGTACTGCATGGTCATCCGTTGCATCACAAGCAAGGTGAAAGCCACCTAACCCTTTGATAGCAATAATTTTACCTGCGAGTAAATATTGCGATGCCGATATTAGCGCCTGTTCCTTTTCCGCCACCGTCTGCCCGAAAGCATCACTCAGCTTAATTTCAGGCCCACACACCGCACATGCATTGGGCTGCGCATGAAAACGCCTATCCGCGGGGGATTGATATTCCGCCAAACATTCAGGGCATAACGGGAAATCGGCCATCGCCGTATTTGGGCGATCATAGGGCATGTGGCGAATAATCGTAAAGCGCGGCCCGCAATGAGTACAATTGGCAAATGGATAATGAAAGCGGCGATTTGCAGGGTCAAAAATCTCTTGCTGACAAGCCTCACAAGTTGCTGCATCAGGGATCACTTGCGTATCCATCTTCCCTTCGCCACTGCGGCGAATGGTAAATTCATCGGGTAAAACATCCCATTGAAAGGGTTGTGATTGAATACTCTCAATATGCGCTAAAGGAGGGCAATGCTGTTGTAATAATTGGCTAAATTCAGTGATATCGGCATCTGCAAGAAGGCGGATCAACACCCCTTCACCATCATTGCAGACATCCCCGTGCAGTTGCTGTTGATGCGCCAACTGCCAAACATAGGGACGAAAGCCAACCCCTTGTACTTTGCCTTTAACCCGAAGCTGTATTCCGTTGCTCACTTGCACACCCTCTTATTTCAATGGAAGGTATTTTCCCGCTAACAACCTTAAAAAACTTCACCTGAGATCAAAAAAAGGTGGGATATACATAAGAAAATATGCGGAATTAAATCACCAAATTCGCTTATTAATTATATTTTCAATAAAGACAATTAATAAAACTTAATAAAACCACACTGCTTAGTTTTTAAATCTAATTTAAATTGCATTATTAAATAAATTCTCTTCCTTAATTAAACAATAAAGACAGTTTATATAAACGCAGAGTTCAAAAATAACTTAACCCACTGTTATTAATAAATTAAATTAAAAATATCCATGCTTAATCCTAAAGGACGATAGTCACGATACGCAAACAAAAGTAAGCTCATTCATATGTTAACAATCTAGCAACATATCGATTTTGATAACAATTATTCAATACCAATATAAATTTATTAATAATAAAAAGAGGTGCTATTTTGAAAATCAAACCACTGTTAATCTCCCTATCCCTTACAGCCGCATTATTTGGTTCAAGTTCTTTCGCAAATGCGGATGAAATCATTACCCTTGGCACAAAAGGTGGGCCATCCATATTAAATGAAGCGCGCTTGCCGCAATCCACGGCTTTTATTAAAGGGGATAAAACCTATCTTTTTGACGCAGGGTACGGCGCAACTTTACGGTTAGTGCAATCCAAAGCTCCACTTAAAAATATTGACTCCATCTTTATTACTCACCTGCACAGTGACCATGTTGCCGATTACCCAGCGTTATTACTAAATGCATGGAACAGCGGGCTCAACCACAATGTGACGGTCTATGGCCCTGTGGGCACACAAAGCATGACCAAAGGCGTTTGGGACACCTTTAAGCGCGATATTGATTTACGTATTAAAGATGAAGGCAAGCCTGATTTACGTAATATGGTCACCGCCAAAGATATTTCTGAGGGGGTCGTGATGGATAAAGACGGCGTCAAAATCAGCGCGTTGTTTGTGCCACATCCCCCTTTTAACTCCGATGAAGCTCTTGCCTATAAAATTCAATCAAAGGGTAAAACCGTCGTTATCACGGGTGATATGATTGATAATAAACAAATTATTGAATTCGCTAAAGATGCTGACCTTTTAGTTAGTGAAGTCGTGCTGGTTTCTGGTGTTGAGAAATTAGCCAACCGAATTGGCAATGGTTCAACTCTCGCAAAAGCGATTATCTCCCACCACACCACCGCAGAAGATGTCGGTAAAATTGCCAAAGAAGCCAATGTAAAACACTTGGTGCTCACCCACCTCGTTCCCGCTGATGATCCATCGATTACTGATGAAGTTTGGATAGAGGAAGTCAGAAAACAATACGCAGGCCCAGTTACCGTAAGTAAAGACTTACAACGGTTTGAATTAAAATAATCTAAACAACAAAATAGCCACAAACTATTTTGTGGCTATGATTGGCTCAAAGTAATTTACGCCAGATCCACTGTTCACTTCTTAACCTCAGTTTCTTATATGAAACTAAACTACGCCATAAGCTCGACACACCCCACACTTTGAAACGAATATTTTACATATAGTCAACATTCGATTGACTATTAATCACCCCTACATTTAATCTGGTTTTAAATAATAAACAATGTTTCTTATATGAAACAAAATGTTACTGCGTATTAAGAGGAGAAAATAATGAGCTGGATTGCGGTGTGCGATGTTTCACAAGTTCAAGAAGAATTTCCCTTTTCCGCCAAAGTGAATGACAACGAAATCGGCATTTTTTTAGTTGAAGACCAATATTACGCTTTGGAAGATGTTTGTCCTCATGCTTATGCCCTACTCAGTCAAGGGTTTGTGGAAGATGGCAAGGTTGAGTGCCCTCTACACGAAGCCATTTTTGATATCAAAACAGGCAAATGCTTACGGGAACCTGGTGGTCGAGATTTAAAAACCTACCAAACTCGCATTCATGAAAACCAAATCGAAATTAGTTTAATTGAGGAGTAGCCATGGAACCGATTCAAAATATTAACCCTTACCTACCCGCAAATAATCAGATTATCCCTGCTCGAGAAGGCGGAAAAGGGAGCATCCAAGCGCCGGGGAGCGCCCCTAATATTGTCTGGCAAACACGTTCACGCCTTCCCGACGAATATGAAACAGCGCTGATTGGTGCATTAGAAAATTTATTTGCCGCAGGTACGGACACCCTCGAAGCCCTTGTTGAAGCCCTAAATCAACAACTCTTATTTGACCGCCAAGGTCACACATGGACACCAAGCAGTTTTCGCGAATTTTTGCTCGTTAATGGGTATTAATGCTTTGTAATTTATAAAAAAAAAATAAAAATAACCTTTGATAATCGGAAGCAAATTATGACAACGAATACACAACCTCAAAACTATCAAGCGTATTTAGATGTGGGGCTACGAGGACAATGGTACCCCGTATTATCAAGCTGGGAAGTGAGCAGCAACCCCATCGGTATCACTCGCCTTGAAGAGCAAATTGTCTTATGGCGCGATGATAAAGGCCAAATTCATGCCTTAGAAGACAGATGCCCTCACCGCGGCGCACGTTTATCCATGGGCTGGAACCTTGGTGAACGTATTGCTTGTTGGTACCACGGCGTTGAAGTGGGCGGAGATGGTATTGTCAAGGACGTTCCAGCGGTTAGCCAATGCCCTCTTGAAGGCCAAAAATGCTTAAAAACCTACCCAGTTCAAGAAGTTCACGGTGCTATTTTTCTCTATTTTGCTGTGATTGAAGGGGAAACACCACCAGCACTTGAATTCCCTGAAGAATTAGCCGATGGCGAAAACCATAGCCACTTCCTCTGCACTGCATCGTGGAAATGCAACTATCAGTATGCCCTTGAAAACGTGATGGATCCAATGCATGGCACCTATTTGCACTCTTCTTCACACTCCATGGCTGAAGGGGATAAACAGTCTGAGATGATCCTTGAAGCGACTCAAACGGGGTTTATTTTCCGTAAGAATGATCAAATTGGTGTCAACTTCGACTGGGTAGAATTTGCCAGTACAGGCGCAAACTGGTTGCGTTTATCCATCCCATATCAAAAACGTTTTGGACCGGGCGGCCACTTTTGGATCATCGGCATGGTCGTTCCAGAAGATAAAGATCACTGCCGCGTATTCTTCTGGCGAATTCGTAAAGTGAAAGACTGGCAACGCGATCTCTGGCGCTTTATGTACCGTAACCGCTTAGAAGGGCTGCATTGGGATGTGTTAGAGCAAGACCGTATTATTTTAGAAAACCTCGCACCAAATGCACGCAACCACGAGTTTCTCTATCAACACGATGTCGGTTTGTCACGCCTACGTCGCATTATGCAGCGTGAAGCCAAAAAACAGTTTGAACTGATTTACGGTAAGGAAACTGAAAATGCATAACCTATTGGCGGGAAAACGTATTGTGGTCACTGGCGCAGCAAGAGGGCTCGGTTTTAGCTTTGCCCAAGCCGTCGCAGAACAAGGCGCTAAAGTCATTCTGTGTGACATTCTTGAAGAACGTTTGCAAGAAAGCACCGAAATATTACGCCGCCAAGGGTTTGATGCACAAAGTTACTGTATCGATCTTGCTGATCCCGCTTCTATTCACCAAGCCTTTGAGCATATCGCTAAGCAAGGTGCCATTGATGGGTTGATCAACAATGCGGCTCTCGCAACGGGTGTGGGTGGCAAAACATTGGATGAATACGATCTTGAGCTTTGGGATCGCGTTATGACCGTGAATGTCAAAGGAACTTGGTTGGTCACAAAAGCGGCATTGCCACTATTAAAGCAAAGCCAACAGGGAAAAATCGTCAATATTGCGTCTGATACCGCCCTTTGGGGGGCGCCAAGGTTAATGGCTTATGTTGCCAGTAAAGGGGCGATTATCAGTATGACTCGCTCGATGGCGCGAGAGTTAGGCCAGCACCGCATTTGCGTTAATGCAATTGCACCGGGGCTAACCAAGGTTGAAGCCACTGAATATGTCCCTGAAGAACGCCACCAGCTTTATGAAAATGGGCGAGCCTTACAAGGGGAGCAACTACCTGAAGATGTCACTGGCACCGCACTGTATTTACTTTCTGATATGGCAAATTTTGTGACAGGGCAGCTCATCCCCGTCAATGGCGGCTTTGTTTTTAACTAATTGATGACCGCGTTGGCGGCGAGGTTAACGCATTGAATTCAACATGTAAGTACTTGATACCCGGTCTGGAAAAAGGATTGCAGCTTCTTCTCCTGCTCGCTCAGCAGCACCGCGAGCTCACGTTTGCCGAAATCCTACGCCTAGTCGATATGCCTAAAGCCACCGCTTATCGTGCGATCCAGACCTTGGTACATTTGGATTTCCTTGTGCAACACCCGCGAACTGGGGCATTTTCACTCGGTCGCAAAGTGCTTAGCCTTGGCCTCGGTTATATCGCCTCTCTCGATTTAACCCAGTTAGGCCAGCCGATTATTGAACATTTGCGCGATCGCAGTCAGTGCAATAGCCATCTGGTGATCCGTGATGGCCGAGACATTATCTATATCGCTCGCGTCAGTGGTGCGGAATCCAAAATTAACCATGTCAGCGTCGGCACACGCTTATCGGCTCATCGAACCTCTTTAGGGCGAATGCTATTAAGTGGGCTGTCTTCTACAGAATTTGACGCCCTTTACCCTGATGAAGAGCTACCGGATAACGCGGGCAGCAAACACGAATTCTGGAACATGATCCAAGCCGACAAACTGCGTGGTTATGTTATTGGCGAGTCATTTTATCGCCGCGGTATCTCCTCCATTGTTTATCCCGTTTACAACCAAGACAACGGGGTTGAGGCAGCGATCAGCATCATGGTTCCCATGGACAGTATCCCTGTGCAGGAGCGCCAACATTTACAGAATGAAGTACGTAGTGCGGCACAAAAGCTGACTGAATTTATTGGCGGTATCAGCCCAGCCAAAGTGATTTAGCGTTAACGAAAAACTTACCCATTTTCGGTTTATTGCCATAAGCCTCGGCTCTCCTTTGCCCAAAAAACGCGCTAGGCAATAACACCACCCTATAGAGGATTAAGCTATGTCAGTGATTGGAATAGAAAAATTAGAATTTGGCGTCGAAGACCTCACGGCCTGCCAAAAATTTTTACATGACTTCGGCTTACACGTTTCGGACAACAATCCCAGTGTGTTTACCACGCTATCAGGGGCTGAACTGGCATTATTTCCCCTTGACGATGCCGCCCTTCCCGCACCTTTTGAAACGGGCTCAACCCTAAGGCGCATTACATGGGGCGTTAAAAACCTCGCCAATTTAAATCAAATTATCGACAACATTCAAGGGTGTGATGGGTTTGAACGAACAGCCACTGGCGCACAATGCCGTGACCCGAATGGCATGACCGTCGCATTTTGCCTTTCACAGCAAAAAGACGTTCAGCTCGACATCACAGGTATCAATCAATGGGGAGATATTCGCCGTATTGATAAACCAAGCCCAATTTATGAAAAAGCCAATCCAATCAACGTGGGTCATGTTGTTTTCTTTGTTGATGACCTCCCTGCGACAGAAGCATTTTATTGCCAAAAACTGGGTTTCCAAGTGTCTGATCGCTACATCGACCGCGCCGTTTTCCTGCGCGCCCAAATTAACGGCTGCCACCATAATTTATTTTTACTGAAATTACCGCATCGCGGCAGTGGCTTGAACCACGTCGCCTTTACGGTTCGAGATATTCATGAGGTGATTGGTGGGGGCTTAGCCATGAACCGCCATAATTGGAGCACCTTTATTGGCCCCGGTCGCCATCCAATTTCTTCCGCCTACTTTTGGTACGTCAATAGCCCAACAGGCGGTGCATTCGAATACTACACCAACGATGACTACCTCACCGAAAAATGGCAACCAAGGGAACTGGAACACTCACTGGTTTCATTTACTGAATGGGCGGTTGAAGGTGGTTTAGATTACGAAACACGCCGCCAAGTCAAGCCGACCAAGGAGTCATAAAATGCGTACCTTAATTCAAGGCGGTATTGTCATTATTGGTGGAGGTCAGGCGGGTGGCTGGGCCGCAAAAACCCTCAGAGACGAAGGTTACCAAGGCACAATTTCAGTGATCAGCGATGAAAACCACGATTTTTACGAACGTCCACCGCTGTCAAAAGCGGTTCTCACACAAGAAGACGCGGTTTTATCACGTTTGTTTAGTGAAGACGACACGCGTGCATTGAATTTGCAATGGTTTCGCCCCGTACGCGCCGAGCGAATTGATACACAGGCTAAATGTGTTTACCTCAATGATGGGCGGTTAGTTAGCTTTGATAAATTGCTTATCGCAACAGGCGGCCGCCCGCGTTACCTCTCAACAGCATGGCAACAGCACCCGCACGTATTTGCCTTACGCTCATGGGATGATGCCCAAGCGCTACGTTCCAGACTCTTATCCGCCCAAAAAATCGCCATCATTGGCGGGGGGTGGATTGGCTTAGAAGTCGCAGCATCCGCACGGAAAATGGGCCTTGATGTGACGATTTTTGAACGTCAAAACCGCCTGTGCGAGCGCAGTGTTCCGCAAAGTGTTTCTGATGCATTAGCGCTACGCCATCACCAAGCTGGCGTTCAGGTCATTACAGATTGTGGCGATATTCAATTAATTGATGACAACGACGCTTTACAAATCGGCTGCCAAAAATGCCCAACTCAATCCTTTGACCTTGCCGTTATGGGGATTGGTGTTGAGCTCAACCTTGAGCTCGCCAAAGATGCAGGGTTATCCGTCACCCATGGCATCGTAATCAACGACCAAGGGCAAACCTCCCACCCTGATATCTACGCCGCAGGGGATGTTGCCTGCCACCCGACGCTTTCTTTGTGTTTACAATCATGGGCTTATGCACAAAACCAAGCCATCACCACAGCAAAAGCGATGCTTGACCCGCAATCCGTAGGGTTTAATGAGCCCGCTTGGCTTTGGTCTGATCAATACCAAGACAACATACAAATCTTGGGTGTTCCGAGTACGCAAAACCTGCAACACGTCCAGCGCCACAGCGAAAATTCCGAGGTTCATTTTGCCTTAAATGAAGCCAACGAATTGGTTCAAATGGTGGCCTTTAATGATGCTCGCGCTATCAAACTGGGTAAACGTTGGCTGCAAAACCAGCGCAAATTAGTTCCCTCAGAACTTGCCGACCCCACATTTTCACTAATGTCACTTAAATAGTGCCTGCGAGGAAAAAACATGGCAAATCAAAGTATCACGATATCCGCCAATGAAAATGCACAAAGTACGCAGGATGCACCAGAAAAAGTGAACTGGCTGATCCCAATCGGCCTATTTTCCTGCGTTTTACTGGCATTTTTTGACAAAATTAGCATCGCTGCTCTGTTTTCCGACGAAAAATTCCAACAAGCGCTAGGCATTGATTTTGATCCGACCCGCTTAGGCTTATTAATGAGCGCCTTTTTATTCGCCTATGGCGTTTCATCCATGTTACTCAGTGGGATTGGTGACCGTTTTCACCCCACAAAAATGCTGCTCTTTATGATCAGTAGCTGGTGCTTCTTAATGATTTTTATGGGGTTCACCCACCATTACGGCACCATGGTTTTTCTACGTGTATTACTCGGTATAGCTGAAGGGCCATTATTAGCCATCGCCTATGCCATTATCCGCCGCACTTTTCCACCAAAAATGCAGGCTCGCGCCACCATGCTCTGGTTACTGGGCACTCCCCTCGGTGCAGCGCTAGGGTTCCCTATCGCTTTGTATCTTTTAAACAATTTTGGCTGGCAAAGTACCTTTTTCGTCATGGCAGCCTTTACCGTGCCGGTGTGGTGGTTGGTGGTCTTCGGTATTCGCCACCCAAATTTAGTCAACCGCAGTGCTCAACTAAAAACATCATCAGGGGAAAAACTGCCTGAAGAACAGATTGCAGAAATGAAAGCCCACAAAAAGCGCCTATTTCAAAATAGCCATTTTTGGATTATCTGCATGTTTAACATCGCATTTTTAGTCTACCTCTGGGGGATGAATGGCTGGTTACCAAGCTACTTAATTAAAGGAAAATCCATTCACTTGGAACACGCTGGGATCCTCTCTTCCCTCCCATTTATTGCCATGTTGTTTGGTGAAGCGATTGGTGCGTGGCTTTCTGATCGCTACGACCGTAGAGCCCTTGTATGTTTCATCTCATTATTGGGTGCTGTGCTCGGTTTGGCGGGCGTACTGTTCCTCACCGAGACCTACAGCATCATTTTAATGATGGCATTCAGCATGTTTATGTGGGGAGCCGGTGCCCCTAACATCTTCGCATTACTGGCTAAAGCGACACAAAAGCAAGTCAGTGCCCTTGCGGGTGGCATATTCAATGGTCTAGGAAACCTTGCTGGCGCTGCTGCACCGCTGTTAATGGGTGTGTTGATTACCGTTACCCACACTATGGATAGTGGGCTGTTATTTATCGTCATTATTGGTTTAGTGGGCAGCTTGTTATTGCTCCCCTTACTGAAAAAATACTAAACACTGCCTCTTTAGGAGATAACGCTATGTCACAACCTCAAATCAAACCCCAAGGGATCCCAATGGCACAATGGATTGAGTCCCGAGTTGCCCGCCTTGAAGGGCGCAAATACGACTGGAACGCACTGAAATTCCAAGCCGATTACGACCCGAAATACCGCCGTGCCCAAATGCGCTATATCGGTACAGGGGCTACAGGTGTCGCCAGTGACGTCAATACCGTTCCTGCGGAAAACTTCACCTTTTCGACCATGGTGTTACCGTCTAAGTGTGAAGGGCCACTGCACTTACACCCTGATGTTGAAGAAGTTTTCTTCATGCTCAAAGGCACCATTACGTTGTTTATCAAAGACGGCGACGAAGAGTATGAAACGGTCTTAAAGGAGCGTGATTTGATTTCCGTTCCTGCGGGGATTTACCGCGGCTTATTCAATCACGGGGAAGAAGAAGCCTTAATGTGCGTGATGATTGGGACGCAAAAACCCGCTATCCCAACTTACCCAGAAGACCACCCATTATCAAAAGTTAAACGCGGATAACAGGAGTAATCAGTGATGAGTCTGCCAATTGAAAATTTACCCGAGCTTCAGCTCGCAAACTTTGGTCAATACCGCCTTAATTGGCGGGAAGCGGGCCAAGGGGAGCCCGTGATCCTCCTCCATGGCATTAGCTCAGGCTCGGCCTCATGGATTTCTCAACTGACGGCATCATCACTGACTCATCACTATCATCTCTATTGTTGGGATGCGCCTGGTTATATGAATAGCCTTGAATTGGCAACAAAAACGCCGGTGGCACTGGATTACGCCGATGCGTTAGAAGCCTTTCTTGATGGGCTGGGATTACAGCAAGTGACCCTCGTCGGCCACTCGTTGGGGGCTTTAATGGCCTGCGCTTTTGCCTCTTTGCATCCTTCGCGCGTCAATGGCTTATTGCTCGCTAACCCCGCACAAGGTTACGGAACAAAAAGTCTTGAAGAACGCAACCGCGTGTATGACCAAAGGCACGATATTGTGTTTAACTCAGGTATCGAAGCCTATGCACAAAACCGTGCGGCAGCCTTACTGTCACCCACGGCTTCACAAGAAAAAATCGAGTGGGTACAGCAAAATATGAGAAAGCTCAACCCAACAGGTTTTTTATCCGCCGCTTGGATGCTGGCGCATGACGATATCAGCCTGTATTTAAAAGCTTATACTGGCGCGATCGAAATGCTGGTTGGAGAAGAAGACACCATCACGCCGCCTTCGCAAGTCAGCCAATTAGCGCAACAAAAACAGTGCCCACTGTTTTATCTTCCACAAGCGGGCCATGCGAGCTACCTTGACCAACCCGCTGAATTTAACCAGCACCTCACTCACTTTTTATCGACGGCTGCTTTGCAAAGGAAACACGCATGAATTTACAGTTAAATAACCGAGTCGCTGTCGTGACTGGCGGAAGCTCTGGCATTGGTTTTGCGACCGTCAAATTGTTACTCGATGAAGGGTGCAAAGTGGCCTTTTGTGGTCGAAATAAAGATAAATTACAAGCCGCAACAACCCTATTAACAGCGTTATACCCGCAGGGAAATTTTATCGCTGTGACCTGCGACGTATTAGATAAAACCCAAATCGAAGCCTTTGCCGAGCAAGTTCGCCAGCAATACGGGCAAACAGATTTACTGATCAACAACGCAGGCCAAGGTTACGTCTCCAACTTTTCAGACACGCCAGAAGACGCTTGGCTGCACGAAGCCCAATTGAAATTATTTGGGGTGATAAACCCTGTGAATACGTTCTTACCACTCTTAGAGCAATCAAATATCGCCTCAATTACCTGCGTGAATTCATTGCTGGCGTTGCAACCTGAACCCCATATGGTCGCCACATCTGCGGCAAGAGCCGCACTATTAAACATGACACTGAATTTATCTAAGACATTGTTACCCAAAGGAATACGCGTCAATTCTATCTTACTGGGCATGGTAGAGTCTGACCAATGGCGCCGCCGCTTCGAAAGCCGCAGCGACACCGATCTGACTTGGGAACAATGGATAGGCAATATCGCCAAAAACCGCGGCATTCCCATGCAGCGCTTGGGCAAACCTGAAGAACCTGCTCGCGCACTGGTTTTCTTAGCATCCCCGATGGCGTCATTTACCTCGGGTGCAGCTTTGGATGTCTCAGGTGGCTTTGCCCATCAAATTTAAAGGATTGAAATATGAAAACGTTAATGCTAATTGGCTATGGCGCGATGGCAGAGGAAGTGATGACTCGCTTACCTCGTGGGATAACGCTGCGCTGGATTGTTGCTCGTGCACATCACCACGATGCCATTCTTAAGCGCTTTCATGGGGAAGTCACCCCAATTGAGGATATCAACCAAATCAATGAGACCCCCTCTCTTGTGTTGGAATGTGCCAGCCATCAAGCCGTTAAACAATATGCGCCCCTTGTTTTGCAAAAGGGCTGGCGGCTCGCGATTATTTCAACGGGGGCACTCGCGGACACAACAACGGCACAGCACTTAACCGCGTTAGCCAAACAACATCATGGGCAGTTAATCCCGCTAACGGGTGCCGTTGCAGGGCTTGATGGATTACGTGCGGCGAGAGAAGCCAATATTACGCAAGTGACTTACCAATCACGCAAAAGCCCAGCGAGTTGGCGTAATGGTCCTGCCGAGCAATTTATCGACTTATCTCAAGTCACTGAGGCAACTGTATTTTTTACGGGTAGTGCACGGGAAGCTGCACTTAATTTCCCAGCGAATGCCAATGTTGCCGCAACCGTTGCCCTTTACGGAATTGGTATGGATGACACCCAAGTGCAGCTGATTGTTGACCCCAATACGAGTAAAAACACCCATCGCATTGAAGTACAAGGTGACTTTGGGCAGTTTTGCATCGAACTCAATGGCAATCCACTTCCCTCTAACCCGAAAACATCCATGTTATCAGCCCTAAGTGCGGTGGAAATTTGCCGTCGTGTTGCTGAACAGGATGCCATTTGACGGAGAACATCATGAATAAAATGGATATTTTTGTCGGCGGAAAATGGCAATTGGGCCGCGGAAAAGAGATGCAATCGCGTTTTCCTGGTGATAACCATATCGTTGCGACCCTAAATAGCGCTAGCCTTGAAGACGTCGAAGACGCCGTGATTGCCGCAGAAGCCACATGGCGAGAGCCCTCATGGCGAAATATGCCTGCCCACCAGCGTGCCGCTATTTTGTATAAAGTCAGCACGTTAATTGACGAACAGCGCGAAGAATTAACGCGCTTACAAACCTTGGATAACGGCAAGCCGTGGGCTGAAGCCCGTGGCCTAGTGATGAGTGCCGCGGCTACCGCTCGTTATTTTGCTGCGGTCTGTGAAGTGTCGGGTGGTGAACTTCCCCCTCGCCGCCAAACGGATATCATGACAATAAGTACTTACCAACCTATTGGCGTTATTGCGGCTATCACCCCGTGGAATTCGCCGATTGCTAGTGATATGCAAAAAATTGCCGCCGCCATTGCCGCAGGGAACGCCGTCATATTGAAACCCGCAGAAGCAACGCCGCTTATCTCGTTAAAACTCGCTGAAATCTTTGAACAAGCGGGCTTACCTAGCGGCTTGTTAAGCGTACTGCCAGGTAAAGGCTCAATTATCGGCGATGCCCTCGTTCGCCACCCTTTAGTGCGAAAAATATCCTTCACAGGGGGCACCAATACAGGGCGACAACTGGCCCATATTGCGGCTGATAAACTGATCACCACCTCGTTAGAGTTAGGCGGGAAATCCCCAACGATCGTATTATCCGATGCCGACCTTGACCTTGCGGCTCACGGTGTTTGCTACGGTATTTTTAGTTCGATGGGGCAAGCGTGCATCGCGGGTTCCCGTTTATTTGTCGCCCGCGAGATATACGACAAATTTATGGAAAAACTCACCGCATTAACCCAAAACTTAATTATCGGTGACCCTCGCCAAGAACGCGTACACATTGGCCCATTAATTTCCCCAGCTCACCGCGATAGCGTGCAGGCCTACGTTGATCTGGCCATTCAAGAAGGCGGAAAAATTCGCCTTGGTGGGAAAATTCCTGCCGACCCAGCCCTCCAATCGGGGAACTATTATTGCCCCACCATTATTGAAGGCTTAAATAACCAAGCACGTGTTTGCCAAGAAGAAATCTTTGGTCCCGTCTTAGTGGTCATCCCCTTTGATAACGAAGATGAACTCATTCAACAAGCCAATGATTCCGTGTACGGACTCGCAGCGGGAATTTGGACGCGTGATTATACCCGCGCCTTTAAACTGGCGGATGCCCTTGAAACAGGCACCGTGTGGGTCAACACCTACAAAGTTTTTTCTATTTCCACCCCATTTGGCGGCTTTAAAGAAAGCGGCCTGGGTCGTGAAAAAGGCCTTGAAAGCCTCAAAGCCTACATGCAACAAAAAAGTCTGTTTCTGGCACTTAACCCACAACCAAACCGTTGGTGTGAATAACCAATCCGTCAAAGGATTATTCAAGCATTAAGGAGAATATAATGTCTGACATGATTACGGTTGGCGAAGCCGTCGCCAGAACATTAGAGCAATACCAAGTCACCACGGTTTACGGTGTCATTTCAATTCATAATTTACCCATTGCTGATGCCATTGGCCGTCGCGGGATCATCGACTTTACTCCAAGCCGCGGCGAAGCGGGCGCGGTGACCATGGCCGATGCCCATAGCCGTTTTCGTGGGCTCGGTGTGGCATTAACCAGTACAGGTGCAGGCGCGGGGAATGCCATTGGCTCAATGATTGAAGCCATGAATGCTTGTTCACCCATGATCCACATTACGGGTCAGGTGGAAAAAGCCTATTTAGATATGGACGCAGGGTTTATCCATGAAACCCCTGATCAGCTCGGATTTTTGCGGGCAAGTTCCAAGCAAGCTTTTCGTGTACACAGTGCAGAGCAAGCGGTCGCCGTCTTGCACAAAGCCATCCAAGTCGCCCAAACCGTGCCTTGCGGCCCCGTATCCATTGAAATTCCAATCGATATTCAAGGTGCGCTAGTGCCTATTTCCGTATTAAGCGCCCCCATTGTTCCCTCTGCATTGCCTGCATGCAGCGCTTCTCACGTCGACACTATTTGGGATAAACTTCAGCAAGCAAAACAGCCATTATTATGGATTGGTGCAGGGGCATTACAGGCAGCATCTGCCATAAAACGCCTTGCTGATCAGGGTATTGCTGTGATTAGTAGTACCCACGGACGCGGAATTCTATCCGATGATCATCCTTTTAGCTTACGCGCCTTTCATAACGCAGATTCCATTGATGCCTTAATGCGTAGCTGCGATTTATCCTTGGTGGTTGGCTCCCGCTTGCGCAGCAATGAAACCAAAACATGGTCATTACCTTTACCGCGCCCGCTGATCCAACTTGATATTGACCCGCAAGCTGCCAATCGAAATTACATTGCTGATATTAATATAACTGGTGATGCGAAGGCCTTACTGGAAGCACTGGCAGATAAAATGGAGCTCGCCAACCGCCCTGTATCTGACGCGTGGAAAAAACAGGTGCAAAATGCGGTTCAGCAGGCAGAGCAACAACTGCGCGAGCAATGCGGTGCTTATAGCGACCTCAGTGATGCCGTTGAACAAACGCTACCAAAAGAAGGTATTTTTGTGCGGGACATTACGGTTTCAGGAAGCTTATGGGGCAGTCGGTTATTAAAAGCCACCAAGCCGATGCACAATATTCACTCCCTTGCCGGCGCAATTGGTTTGGGTCTCGCGATGTCTATCGGCAGCGCAAAAGCCAATCCAAACACCTCGGTCATAGGCCTTGTTGGTGATGGCGGTTTGATGCTAGGGATTGGGGAACTCGCTACCATGGCACAAGAGCAACTCCCTATCGTTTTGATTATTATGAATGATAATGGCTATGGCGTGATGCGAGGCATTCAGGAAAAATATTTCGCAGGCCGACAGTATTATAATGAATTACTAACGCCTTCATTTAACCAATTAGCTCAATCAATGGGCATTACCGCATTTACCATCGACAAAGCCACGGATTTTAAATCAACACTCCAGCAAGCCATTGATTTAAAAAAACCTGTCGTGGTCGAAGTGCTGATGAATAAAATCGGCAAAATGAATTTCTCAGGCCCACCGCAGAAGAAGTTGTTTTAATTGATGTTTAGATAAAAAAGACCCGACCAGAGCAGCTAAAGGCTGCTCTTTTTGTTTATAGACCAACCCACCAGACACAAAAAAGCCACTTCGTTAAAAGTGGCCTAATGCGCTGATTTAACAACTAAAATTTGGTGGCCCCTACTGGACTTGAACCAGTGACCAATCGATTATGAGTACGTTCCCTACCCTTTATAAATCAATAAATTACATATTTATCAAGAAGATAGAAAACGGTGACTGATGGTTATTTAGGAGGATTCTGGTTCTCTGCCGCCAGTTTGTCGCCATTATTCATAGTTTGATAAATAATACAAATCAGGTAAAAGCCTTTCAATTGATTTGTCAGGAGCAAGTATGGTTACGATTTCTTCTATCATTAAACTTAAAGTAACAAATTCAGGTAATATATCCATGATTATATATTGATGTTCGTTTAGTAATGTTACATAAATTTTTTCTTCATCAAATAAATCTACACTTTTATGGTTATTATATGTAGTATATGCTTTTTTTAGTTTGTCTCCTTCACTACTGAAAATCCAGTCATCATCAACTACTACACCAAAATCAGAAATCAGTTTTTTTATCGACCCCATATATTTAATAAATCTATTAATATAATTAGAATTAATTTCCACTTCTAATCCATCTTCAATATTAGAGTAACTTGTTGAAAAATAATGATAATCAACATGCAGTGATTTTATTTTATCATTTAAATATCTAAAGTGAGATAGGTTAAGTTTACTATTATAATGCCCATGTTGAATAAAAAACTTTTTATATATTAAATGGCCATTGCAATTATTTTTTGAGTATTTATTATTTAAATTACTTAATTGTTCAATAATATTTTTCTTTATGGTGAAGTATATATCAACTGTATTTTTCTTTTCTGACTCAATAATTTGCCTTTCAGTTTGTTTAGTTCTATGTGTATTAGCCACAAATGCGGCCATAATAGGTGCTGATGCCAAAATATATAATGGTAATGCACTAACTTTCAAAAACTCGCTATACCCATCCTTTGATATATCAATTGAATACCCCCACCAAATAGGAATTCCAAAATATAAAAAAGATAATATTGGAATAATCAAGGCAGCCCAAAATAATTTTTGTTTATCTAAGCTTTTTTCAGTTAATCGAAAGTATCCTCTATAACAATACATACAGAAAAAAATAAAAAATAAGATAGAAAAGTAAGCTACTATATACATTCTATATATCCAACTTCACCAAAGGATTATAAACCAGTGCATCATTAAGATGATCTGGGGCGAAATGGGCATACCTCATTGTCATTTTGATATCAGTATGGCCAAGGATTCTTTGTAATACTAAAATATTTCCACCGGACATCATAAAGTGAGATGCAAAGGTGTGCCGCAAAACATGTGATGATTGTCGTTCTGGTAACTCAATACCTGTGCGTTTTAAGGCGGAGCGAAAGGCAGAATAACAGGATTTAAATAACCGCTTAGAGCCTTTCACTTTCGGTAATTCTACAATTAATTCTTCGCTGATAGGAATAGAACGGTTGCGCTTTCCTTTTGTCTTGGTAAAGGTCACCGTATTATTGCGAATCTGTATGGCGGTTAAATTCTCAGCCTCCGACCACCTAGCACCTGTTGCCAAGCAAATTTTAACCACATGAATTAAATCAGCCGATGAGCTATTTTCACACTCAGTTAATAGCAGCTTAATTTCATCATCAGTTAAAAATGCCATTTCTTGTTCGTCGGTTTTATAAGAACGAACTTTGGCTAACGGATGCTCTAAGCCCCACTCATCAAGGCGAATTAATTCATTAAACATGGCTCTAAAATAAGCCAGCTCTAAATTGACGGTACGGGGTGTGACAGTTTTTAAACGATCAGTACGAGTTATTTCACCGCTTAAGCGCTTTTCACGGTATACCGAAAACATCTTGGCATTAAATTCAGTCGCTAATGGATCGCCCATTGCATCACAAGCAAAGATCATAAGTGATTGGCGTTTCTCTCCATCCCCTAACGTCACACCATGCGCACGATACCAGGTGTCCACTAATTCAGTCAGCTTGCGCCTATCCTGCTTTTCACCTAGCCACGGTTTATCTTCCGTCTGCTCAACGATATGGCGCTCATAGGCTATGGCTTCACCTTTTGTGGTGAATAACTTTCTTATTCGCCTACCTGTTCGGCCGTTTGGATAAAGTTCTACTTGCCAACGACCGTCGGGCTGTTTTTTAATTGTCAAAATAGCTATCTTCTATAAATTATTTCTTCTCTATTTTATATTTTTTAGTTATTTCAAAACAAGGCGGTAATAAGACAGAAAGAATCCCTCCAGATATAATAGAAATAAAATCAAATCCATACTCAAACATAAAGAATGGAGTGGTAAGAATAATCACTGCCACAAGAACGTATGCAAAAATGCCAGAGTATTCTTTTTTCAACAAACATTTAATTACTTTGTTTTCACTGAAATTAAATCCAAATGCTACAGCTAATAAAATGTAATAGTAAACATAAAGACCATTAAGATTATCATCATTATTTAAACTGCAAAAAAAATAAAGAGCCAATATACCAAAAATCAACATTAAAATAGATAGGCATCTCTTAAATTTTACAGAGTCATATACATTGCTTAGCGCAACAAAAATAAGCATTGAAATAAGCATAATCTTAGAATATAAGTTTTTATACTCATTACCATTTAAATAATTATATTCAATACAAATATATGAAATTAAAAAGGCCAAGACCGGAAGTACGATAATTAAAAAAAACAACCCTTTACTTTCTTTAGTTAATTCGCTACTCATGAAATTTCTCCTTATATTATTATTAAATTTTAGGTTTATTTAATTATAAATCTAGAATTTCTTTCACCACACGTCCAATGATTTCTAAATCTTTCAACTCACAATCAAACGCCATACCTACGCCAGCAACACGTACACGTTGAACTGGAATTCGGGTAAGTTCTCTAATACTTATTTTCCCTTCAATATTCACTAGCCATTTACCATCGAATACATCAGAAAATGTTTTATCAACAATGTAATAGTCACCATCAACTTGAACACTTATAGGGTCATTAGGTAATGGCTTTTTAGGCGATAACATCACTTTATCAAACATCACACTACTTGCATGTTGGAGCATGCCATCAATTAGTTTGAAGTTAGTCAATCGAAGTAAATCCACCCTTTCATTATCGAAAGGATTACCCGTTCCCCAAACTAACCATTCAAGATTAGCCCCCGTTTCATGCATACACCGAACAACCATATCCGCAGGAAATATATTTCTCTTATATCTTCCCGAAATTGCGCTAGCCCCCATATTAAAATGTTCAGCCAGCATCATTTTTGATGAAAAACCATAGGCTTCCATGATCCTATCTAGAACAGCACCACTGTTTTCACATGAAACAAAATCAAAAGAGTCGCTCATTTTCATTCCCGCAAACTTTACGAAATGCAAAATATAGCTTAATTGACGTTGACACTTCACTTTAGGTGAAGTAAAGTTTCCATCAAGTAAACTTACAAATACTACTGAATACCACTGAATAACTCACTAGCAGGAGATTTTGCCTTATGAGACCTACAATTTCAATTAACATTCCATCCCCCTACCTCACAATTGAGGCATTTAGCCAGCACTCAGGGCTTTCAAAATCAACCATCCGCGACATGATTGCTGATGGCCGTTTGCCTGTCCGTGGCAAATCTGCCGATATGAAACGAGGAAAAGTACTGATTAACCTACTTGCGCTTTATACGGATGCATCGAAAGGCTGTGATGTTTCGCTTAATGCGTAACTGATTATTCGCTTTTTGAGAATTTAAACCATGTTTGATTATCAGGTTTCCAAACAAGCGCACTTTGATAATGCCTGTCGGGCATTTGCCACATCCCACAAAGGTGAGCTTGTTCAGATTGCGAATGATATCGGCATGAACCCACAAATGTTACGCAACAAGCTAAACCCCGAACAACCGCACTTAGTTACCTGTGCAGACTTGTTTAAGCTAACCTATGCCACCAAAGACCCATCATTGTTAGATGGTGTATTGGAGCAACTGAATTGCCAGCCATCCGTCCCTATGACGGATATTGGTGATAACAATGTGCAAGGTTATCTATTAGGAGCTACCGCAGAGGTCGGTAAATTAGCCAATCATATGGTTGAAGGTGGCCATATCAACAGCACAAGGTCAGCAGAAATTAAGCAAAGCGTGAATAACGCGATCCGTTGTTTAGCCTTAGTTAGCGTCACTATCTCAGCACGTTTTCATTCAAACCCTGCATTAGTATCCGCGATTGATACGGTAGTAGGTTTTGGCCAATCAATAGTGTGAGGACAATATGACTCAAGCACACAAGCAACAATATAAATACAAAGTTACGGGCGATTCATTTAAAGCAAAATCTAACAATGATTTAAAAGTGATCATCCCTGTAATTGTTTTTGCCGCTATTTATTTAATTGCAAGAATATAGGTGGAAATTATGTATCAGAACCCAATAGAGCTAGAGCAACGCGCTCAATATATGCAATTAGACCAGCGCATTAATGGGCTTAATAAAACATCAGAAATTAAATCAAAACACTTTGGTTTAAAAAATGATGAGCTGAAATATTTTATAAAAGAAATGCGCGACCGTTTTAATGAGCATCACGAAGAAAATAAAAAGTTTTTAGGTGTTATTTTCTATATGGCGAATATTGATAAGAGCCGCCACGACTGCCAATTTGAAGATCTCACCACGAAAGAGGTTTTTAATATCGTTAAAGCCATTAATCACATAAAAGCGATTAGTGCATTTTTACCAAAAAACTTAGCCTTACCTCTTAATTAAATAACCGACAAAAATTTAATGACATTGATTTGTCAGGGATTTTTACACGCTAAAATTAGGAAAACAGATAAATGAATATACCAGAACCGATGTTTACACCTGTATTTGATAACAGTTCAAACGACGCTGTTTTGATGGATAGCTGCATCAACTGGAACCGCCAAGACGAGCGCAAGGTCTGTAATGACCGTTATGCGTCACGACTGCGCAAACTGCAAATGTATGTACTGACTGAAAAGCCTGATTACGCAGCTATCAGTCAGTTAATCGAAAGTGAGATTGGGCATATAGAGAGTCATGCATAGCAATATAGCGGCATACACCTAGATATGCCGCTAACTCTTTTTATTCCCAGTTTTCTTTTTCATGAGGTTTAAATGGCTTTCGAAACAAACAATTCAGTTATGCAAGCCTTGTATTACAAGCCAGCACAGCCTATTGAAAGGCCGTTCCCGACTTATCCTGAACTTCATGAAAAAGAAAAAAGAGCCAAAGCATTAGCCAATGCAGAAACGCTGCTTTCAGAGCAACCTAAAATTGTTCAAATTACCGTTAATAAACGGTATGACGTGCTATTCAAAGATCAAGGCCTTGAACGTGCTAACGCCTACCTTGCTAAGAATTTTTGTGAACGCATTTACCCAAGGGTTGAGCAAGTCACAAAACGCTATTGTTTAACGAATAAAAATTCTGAAACCTACCGATTTTTTAATTGGTTTAATGCGATGCCTGATATGTCGCGTAAATCTCTTGAATCATTAGCCCTTGAATTATCCGCTTTTGTATTCACCACACTTTCAGACCTCAGCAAAAAACGCACTGATGAAGGCGATTTAAAGATTGCGCATATGCTGTATACGGAAGCAGCTGCGATCACCCAAGCCTATCACCAAGAACCTCCACGCTTAGCGAAACTAACCAAACGCTACTTTAACGAAAAGGACGCTTTTATTGCTATCGCACAAATGACGTCTGAAAAGTGGTGGCTAAACCGTTTACGTAGGCATGCATCAGAATGGCGCGAGCACTTACATATTGCGTTAACTAATGTCAGCAAGCGCAGTAGCCTTTATGCAAGCTCTATGGCCATGAGTGAATGGAAAGAGCAAAAGCGACGCACCCGTGAGTTTCTGAAATCAATGGAATTAGAAGATGAGAACGGTAACCGTTTTAGTTTGATTGATAAATATTATGGCAGTGTGGCAAACCCTGCCATTCGTCGAACTGAGATGATGGTTAGGATTCGCGGCTTTGAAAATATTTGCAATGAACTTGGCTATATTGCGGAATTCTACACGTTAACAGCCCCATCTAAATATCATGCCACTACCATACACGGCCACCGTAACCGTAAATGGAATGGCAGTAGCCCCGCCGACACGCAACGTTATTTAAGTAAAGTGTGGAGCAAGATGCGCGCGAAATTACACCGCAATGATTTGCGAATTTTTGGTATTCGTGTGGCAGAGCCGCACCATGATGCAACCCCACATTGGCATATGTTGTTTTTTATGTTGCCTGAGCAAGCGGATAGTATCCGCGAAATTCTTAGGGAATATGCCTTTGAAGAAGATGAAAACGAACTCATTACCGCCAAAGCCCGAAAAGCCCGTTTCCATGCCGAAGCCATCGACCCTGAAAAAGGTTCAGCAACGGGCTATGTGGCCAAGTACATTTCTAAAAATGTGGATGGTTATGCGCTCGATGATGAATTAGATGATGAAAGCGGTAAACCGATGAAAGAAGCCGCAATGGCTGCCGCTGCATGGGCTGGCCGTTGGCGTATACGTCAGTTTCAATTTATCGGTGGCGCACCTGTTACCGTTTACCGTGAATTACGCAAGATGGCCGATCACGATACTGCGGTAGGTCTGGATGTGGAGTTTGCTGTTGTGCATGATGCCGCTGACTCAGGGGATTGGGCTGGCTATATCAATGCTCAAGGTGGCCCATTTGTGCGTCGTGACGATCTTATTGCGCGTCTGTGGTACCAAGAAAGCGAAGAAACCAATGCCTATGGTGAGGAAATTATACGGGTTAAAGGTGTATTCTCGCCTTTAGTGGGTTCTGATAGTCCGATTATTACCAGACTCAAGAGCTGGAAGATTGTGAAGAAGTTAGACGAAGCGATAGCGGAGTCTGTTTTTAGTGATGCGAACGCATCACCTAGGAGTTCTGTCAATAACTGTACGGAGGTTCTCAGTACGGTTAAAGATAGGAACGTGGCCATCAACAATATTGTGGATGCGGCCAAGTCGATTGGGATAATTTTTGACCCAGATAAGGATAAACCGATGTTGCTTTCGTTATGGAAAGGAGCGGTTTATACAGAGAATGGCCAAAGCGTGAGGTTTCACGGAAATGGCCATATACAGAAGATTGTGACTAGGGAGCAGAAAAGGAAATCGCACCTAGAAAAAAGTAGAAATCTTTTAGAGCGAATTTAATACCCTTGACGTTCTTGGGCGAGCTGCATTTCGTATCTATGCTCACGATAGTCATAAGAAATCTCCTGACATTTAAAATTCCAGTCATTTTTTAAATCAGAGAGCTCATAAATTGCGATTCTTCTGAATTTATTAGATTCACGTTGGTTAATAAAATCTAAAACATCAGCTATTTTATCAATAAATTCAATAGTCACATGAAAATAGTCTAGTAAGTATACAAGTAAATTATTTACCTTTACACAATTATAAAAATAACTAACGTCAGTAATGAAACTATATATACTAGAACCGTCTTTTTCATTTTCTTTTTCATCATCTTCAAATTTCCTGCAGATCTCACCCCATTTCTTTATTAAATATCCAGCTCTATTACTAATATATAAAAACGACATTAATTCATCATAATAATCAGAAATATTTTTTAAATGAAAAGTAACAAGATAAATTTTAAGTTCCCCATCCGCTTCTTTTTTTTCATTTAAATAGGTAGTTAATTTCTTTATGTTTTCCGATAAAGAAATAAGCTTATTATCAAAGTTTTCTATAAATTCTTTATCAGCTTCATATAACGCACCATCAATAACGCTGGAATTTATATAAACATTTTTATATAACGAATTAGGGAATTTAACGTGTAATTCCAATTCAAAATCCTCTTTACCACCTGAAATAAATTTTAATTCCTCAATAATATATTTATTATGTGCATAGAAACCATCTGAAATATTTTTTACTTCGGTTACTTGAATTTGCTTTTCAGTTTGTATCGTTCTATGAATATTCGAGACTATAACCCCAAAGATCGGAGATAGTGCCAGTACACCTAAAGGTAGCTTACTTTCATCAAAAAAAGTGCCAAATCCAGTAGAGTTGAAACCTATCTCATTAGATAAAAAAACAAAATATTCTAGATAAAAGAAAATGCCAATAGGTACTATAATCCCTAACCAGAATAAGTATTGCTTATCTAGACTATCTGATTTTATTTCAAAAGAAACCTCTCTAGTTCTTTTTAGGGATGCATCAGTTACTAGGTAGGATATGGCAAAAAGTACTGCAATAGTAACTAGCAACATAATTACTGGCATTTGTTCAATTGGTGATGATCCCTTCATTTTAAATCCTTATCATATTTTACTGATGCTTGCCCTAACTGTTTTCTGACCATATATGTACCATAAAAATTCTGAGTAAACTCATTTTCTATTGAGAAATCATACCCAATAGAATAAAGTAATTTCTCTATAAATTTATCAATTTCTTGTAGTGCTTCCCATATATTATGCATGATATTTAATTGATGATAATTTTTACCTTTATCATAATCATAAGTGAAATCTAAGTATTTGTAATTTTCTTGTGCTAGCCCAAAGTGTTCAAAGAGGTAAAATATGCTATCATGTATGTCATTAATGATTTTGTTTATTTTTGTTTCATTTCCTACATACCTTATTATTGTTTCATTTGAGTTAATATGAAAATTCATCAGGTAACTCGTGGAATGTTTGTATAAATCACCATATAGCTTATCTAGTTCAGTAATGAAATTATTAGATATGGCATTATTAGCACCTGCTAGAACAGATGACTCTTTGAAAATATCTCTATATAATTTCATTCTGCTTTTTATTGTATATTCACATGATAAAAACCCAACTTTAAATTCTTTTAATTCATCACATATTATTTTCATGTGGGAGTTAAAAGAATCAAAGTTGTTTTTTAATTTTGTTATTTTTATTTGATCTTCCGTTCTTTCAATTTGTTCTTTTGTTTGTATAGTTCTATGAATATTTGATACGAATACCCCAAATATTGGAGAGAATGCTAGAATACCCAAAGGTAATTTACTTATTTCAAGAAATTTATTATATCCTTGCCAAGAGCTATCTAATTCAGTTCCATACCAAGCAACAATCCCAAATAAAATAAAAGAGAATATTGGTAATAATATAGCTATCCAAAATAAATTTTGTTTATCTAAACTATCAGGTGTTAATTTGACCATCTCCCTAGCTCTTTTACAAAAAAGAATGAGAAGAATAGTTGGTGGAAAAATACACACGATGAGTATGAACCACCAATTTAACTGCGTTTGTTTTTTATTTTTTTTATTTTGTTCAATATCCATACCACCCCCTATCAAAATTTGCACAGAATTCTAATCGATCAAAAAATTTTAAACTACCTCTTTCATACTAGGTAAATTTACTGTATAAATAACCAGTAAAGTGATTTTATGTAAGAGGATCATGTAGATGCTAGAGGCGTCAGTGGCGTTGGAACGGATAGAAATCATCGCCAGGTTTGGGAGTTTGGATTTATGTAATGATAAAGAGCGCCAAGTTGTATTAGCGCTGATTATGGAAATCGCAGAGGACACACGCAGAATTGAGAAACATAAAATAAAAAAGTCACTCGAAAGTGACAAACGAAAAATAGCTTTAAACGGGGCTGGACTTTAACAAGTCTAGCGCCATTTGGCGCTGTTCAGGGTTTAAATTCTGTATCATCGAACCAATCATTTTATTACTTTTTGCGCTTGGGCTGATGGTATGGTCAAACGTCAGGCTTAATACATAAGTGTGGCCGCATTCGACGTCACTGCATGCACAATAGAGATCTGAAACTTCACGATGCTTTCTATTTGATTTACGAATAATCGCTTTTTCCCCACACTCAGGGCAGAATATTTTTAATACTCGCATGTTCCAAATCTCCGCTTGATAATGACTCCGTAATTTTACCTTATTTTTGTGCATTTTTCATTTCCCTATGACCGTTAAATTCCGTAAATATCATTAATTTTGCGTTATTCTTAATTCAATTGGTGGCTATCTTCTTGAAAAGTGATCTTTAAATGATCGGGCACTTCACCATCATTATTTATCGCGTTGGCAAACATGCGCTGAACAGGAATAATTTCATCTTGTCGGTACGCTTCACGGGCATTGCGTGGGTCACCTAAGCCGCCAACATTGCCAGGAATAATCCCCGCCAACCCCGCAGGGAAACGGTGCGCGGTTAAAATATCTTGCGCACTGATGTTTTTCACATTGCTAAATTCATCATTGGCCGAAATATCCCCCACAGGAATAAACTTGATGCCGTCCGCATCCCCATTGGGAATATGCACGAACATGGTTTCAAAGTTACCAATCCCTTTGCTTTGTTCTAACTTTTTGGTGATCATCACTTCCACTTCATCGGTCAGCATCGGGTCATTACAAAAAATCATTCCCCCAGTATGTGCCCCGTTGTGGTAGTAACGACGACGAAAAATAGTGGCCTCACTGTTTAACATGGCCGCATGAATGCCCCCGATATAATCAGGGATGCCGTAAACTTGCTGTTGGGGGTCATACTGCTTGATGTAAATCACATCGTCAGGGGTATACACCATCGGCTTACCCTCTTGCAAAATCACAAAATCATCATTTTTGCGACGACGCATAAACAGCGCAGGCAGTACATACAGCCCAACCACTTCCCCGTAGTAATTGCGTAGCTTTAAGATGGGCGTATCGCCAAACACAATATAGTCCAACACGCTGGCACGCAGCTCCTGATGCGTGAGGCCACCGCCTTGGTAATCCGATAGCACCATATTGGCACGCGCATGAATAACGCCCCCATGTTGGCCATTTAAATTCACCAATTGCGCCAAGGCGGTGCGGTCTATAGGTAAGCTGTAATGGTCATAATCATTGTCATACCAAATGTTTTGGTATTCCGTATGAGTGGTTAAAATCGGTTCTGGCTTGCCTAATGTGATGATATTCATCGATTTTTTGCTAGCCGTTTGCTTTTGTGCAGTTTTCCGTAACTTTTTCTTACTCATCATGCAGCCTTTTGAAATTTATATTTAGATTTACGCTGTCTTTCATTATTTAGCGGTTCGTTGGCCACGGCGTGTGACGTGGCAAAAAACACGTCTGCGTGACCCGTTTCCTTACTGCGATCCGCGATAAAGGTCATTGAGCCCCCTTTACCCGTGGTGGTGTGCCGAATGGCTAAGAAGCTGGCCATAATTTCTTTTTGCTCAACGTCCCAGGCAATGCGCTGCTCATCCACCAAATCAATCATTTTGAGGACTAATTGAGTTTTGGTATTCTGGCTGTAGTGAATGGCCGTGGTGACGCGCGGGGCAAAGTCGGCCACCATCTCATACACCCCGTGACCAATTCCTGTGGTATCGATGCCGATGTGGGTAAAACGGTATTGGCTGTACAGGTCTTGAATTTGTTTGGCTTGGTGTTTCCAGCTCATGCCTTGCCAATAAAAGGTGGCGAGAATGCGAAAATATTCACCTGCCACCAAAGGCGGTGCGACTATCACAAAGGTGGACGTATCCCCCGAACGTGCGGGGTCGTAACCGCCCCAAACCTCTCTATCCCCAAATGGCCGCACTGCATTGATATCATGGTCATCCCAAATCCCAATATCGATGGCACATTTTTCAAGGTCGTTATATTTGAAAACGGATGCGCCACTGTCCACAAACACGCACATATACAGCATGTTAAAGGTGTCTTTGTTATAGCGGTTGCGCAGTTTTTCAATGGATGCCAGGTTAAATCCATTGCGGACAGCGTCTTCAATGGTAATGACATAGCGCCACTGGCCATCGGGGCAATCACGGCCACCGTCTTGCATCTGTGCGAATGAGGGAAATTCCACATTCTTACGCTTAGCATCACTACCGCACCACTCGTCACCAGTCCAAAATGGGTAAGCGGGATGGGTTTTCGCGCTGGGTGTGGAAAAATAGGTGGTGCGCCATTTGTCGTGGGTTGCCATCGCAGAGGCGACTTCGTTCAGGCGTTTAAAATCAGGCACCCAAAAATATTCATCGCAATACAAATGGCCACTGTATGACTGTGCGGTGTTCTTATTGGTGGATAAGAAGCGAAGCTCTGCACCATTACTTAAACGGATAGGGTTCCCCGTAAGCGTGACCCCGAAGAATTTATCCGCGATATTGACGATATAGGAACGGAATACCTCCGCTTGCGGTCGTGAAGCCGATAAAAAGATTTGTGGGTCGCCTGTGAGTACCGCATCTTCAAACGCTTCAAAGGCAAAGTACCAGGTCGCCCCGATTTGGCGTGATTTGAGGATATTGCGAATGGCTTTTTTAATATTGATACGCAGGTGTTTTTGGTAACCAAACAGCATTTCATCCGCGAATTTCTGAAAGTCATCTGGGGTCAGTTCAGAGATATCATTTTTCTTATAGCGGCGCTTTTTCTTGGTTTCGCCATCGTCATTTGTACTGTATTCCCCGCCAGACTCGCCTTGCGCTTTGATTTCAGCCAGCTTTTCCTTGTGCTTATTGGCCTGCGCCATCAATTTGACGTGATGTGCAATGAGCCTGTCGAGCTCCTCCAGTTCAAGTTCCGTTTTTTTATTGCGCTCCGATAACAGCGCAATGCGTCGGTTAATTGCCTCCAATACGCTTTCATGGTTGAGCATATCCGCCCAACACCATTTTTGCGCCCAATAGTAGACAATCCGCCTGTTAGGCAGATTAAGTTCCTCCGCGATTTCAGCGGGGGTATAGCGTCGCAAATAAAGTGATTTGGCGACCTGTATTTTTGCATCTGAGTGTTTAGCCATAGTGGTGCCATTGTGCAATGTTCAGAAATTGCAGGCATCTACCTGTTTTCGGTAATGGCGGGATAACCGAACTCAACCATTCGCACCATGAATAAGAATTGGCAATACTGATGGCTCAAAAGGAACGGAATGCAGCTAAGGATTTTGAATGTCGCAATTACGCACAACATGGCTCTGCATTGCCACGGAAGGTGAAACCGTTGATGGTCGGGAAATTCTGCCCGAGGAAATTATCGAAATGGCAGAAACCTATGATCCCGATTTGTACACCGCCATGATTTGGCCTAGACACAATAAACGGGGAGAAAATCGGGGTGATCCGCTGGGTGAGGTTTTGGAATTACGTGCGGATACCGATGAAAGCGATACGTTACGTTTATATGCCGTACTTCGCCCTTTTGTTCGTTTGTTGGAAATGAACAGCCAAAACCGTGGGGTGTTTACCTCAGTCGAGATGGATACCGATTTTCGCAATTCAGGCGTGACATATTTAGAAGGCTTGGCGGTAACGGACACCCCAGCCAGTGTAGGTACGACAAGGCTCGACTTTAGTCGTCAAAAACAAAGGAAACGAAAAATGGCAAAACCCGCAAAGAAAACATGGCGTCAGCACTTTGGCATTGAAGAAGTCAAAGAAGAAAAGCCAACCGAAACCACCGTTGATGATGAGGTGTTATCGGGCATGGCGGCAGATTTGGCGGCAGCACTGACTAAAATCGCTGAATTAGAAACCATGTTGGAACAAGCGCAAAGTGATGTGGAAGTGGTGAAAGACGTGGTGGACACCGAAGGTTTCGCCAAACTGCGCGACAACTTACCGGAAATCACCAAATCATTCAGCAAAGTGGCGACCCAGCTCCCAGGGAAAAACCCCGCAGGCCGTAAAGAGTTTGTACACCTCTAATCCATTGTGATCAGAGCCCATTACTGAATTTTGGAGAGGGATTTCCATGTTTTTAAACAATACGGCCAGAACGTATTTAAAAGGCCATAAGTCAGGCCTTGAACGCTCATACAACATTGATGATGCGTCGAAATATTTTGCCATCACCGAACCCAAAGAAATTGCGTTGCGTAAAGCGATTATGGAATCGGTTGAGTTTCTCAACCTGATTTACTGCGCGGACGTTGACCAATTGGCTGGCCAAGTGATTTCAGTGGGTAACCCAGGGTTATTCACGGGGCGTAAAAAAGGTGGCCGTTTCATGCGTGAAACGGGGATTGATGGCAATGAGTATAAATTAGCTGAAACCGACTCAGGGGCGTTTTTACCGTGGGATGTGCTGTCAGTTTGGGCAAACTCAGGCGGTGAAAATGAGTTTTACCAACGGATGCAAAATTTCGTTAATGAAAGCTTTGCCCTCGACATGCTGCGTATTGGTTTTAACGGTACCCATGTGGCCGATAGCACCGATGCGAAAAAGTACCCAAATGGGGAAGATGTCAACAAAGGTTGGCACCAAATCGCCAAAGAATGGGACGGTGGAAAACAAGTGATCTCCGAATCCATCACCTTGGATGAAAAAGGTGATTTCCGTTCGCTCGATGCAATGGCGCAAGAAGTGGTAAACACCTGTATTCCTGTGCAATACCGCACCGACCCACGCCTTGTGGTGTTAGTGGGGGCTGACTTGGTTGCCGCTGAGCAGCATCGCTTATATCAAGCCGCTGACCGCCCAACAGAGAAAATTGCCGCGCAATTATTGGGTACCACTATCGCAGGCCGTGCCGCGTATATCCCGCCATTTATGCCAGGGAAACGCTTAGTGGTTACGACGTTATCCAATTTGCACCTGTACACGCAGCGCAATACGCGCCAACGCAAAGCGGAATTTGTGGATGACCGTAAACAGTATGAAAACAATTATCTGCGTAACGAGGGCTATGCTTTGGAATACCCTGAGCTGTACGGGGCAATTGATGAGTCAGCGGTCACTATCGGTGAATTGATTGAGCCGAAAGACACCGTCGAGACAGACTAATGTTATCACCAGGCCAACGTCACCGCCTAAAAGTGGAAATGCGCCAAAAGCTGGAGCAGCAACAAGCGATTGCCATTGCCGATGGCGAAAGTATGCACTTACAAGCGCGTGCCGTTGACAAGGATGCAGCACGGCTCAAAGGGATGACCAACGCAGAACGCACCGAGATAAAACGGCAGGAATTTTTGCCCAATTATCTGCCGACTGCCCAGCGTTATCTGGACGACGGGAAAATCTATAAAAACCCGATTTTTGCCTACTGTGTCGTGTGGCTGTTTGATGTGGGGGAATTCCAGCAAGGATTGGATTGGGCGGACATCGCCATTGAGCAAGGACAGCTTACCCCAACAGGCTTTAAAAGTGGCTTTCCTGCCTTTGTGGCTGACACCATCTTGCAATGGGCGCAGCTTGAAACGGAAGCAGGCCATGCCATCGAGCCCTATTTTTCACGCACGTTTCACAACGTCACCGAAAAATGGCGAGTTCACGAAAAGATTAAGTCCAAATGGTACAAATTCGCCGCCTTGGAAATCCTCAAAGGGGATAACAGTGAAGCGAAAGCCAGTGCCATTGATAACGTGGATGATTTAGAAAAAGCCGATGCCTACCTTGCGAGGGCGCATCAGCTAAACCCGAAAAGTGGCGTAAGAACCCATCGCACGCGTATTGCTATGCGACTGCGGGCACTTACTGCCGAATGACTACCGCAAGCCAAGTGGGCGCAGCTGAGGCAATGCAATTGATTGCAATTGGCCAAGGAAGCTGGCCTTGCCCACTTTTTATATTAAGGACAACCCATGTTTGATGGTAATAGCGGTAATTATCGCCAAGAAATCATTACTAATGACGGTTTTTGGCCAGATGTGGATTTACTGGAGTTTCAGAAAAGCCGTTCGCTACCGACCAGTATCGATACGGATTTTTTGGCCGACGCACTACTGAATACCATCACGGAAATTAATGGTGAGCTCACTAGTGTGAAAAATCAGCATCACGCCAAAGGCTACCAGCAAGCGGCAGAAGTGCCCGGAGTGCAACGTAATGGCCGTAATGCGTTATGTGCGCAGTATTTAAAAGCGGTGTTTGCGCGAGCTAAAGCGGATTTATTGGGGGAATACAGTTCCATTGTGAATCGCGCCCCGAACTCGCAGCAAGAAAGCCCTGAACTGCGTAACCGCCTGTTAGCGGAATCCTCATTAGTGATCCGCAATATGAAAGGCCTAAAACGCGCCACGGTAACCATGATATGAGCAAATTGCAGCAATTAACCGCCTTTTTAAAGGCTAACTTGCCCGATGGCGTGTGCAATGTGGAGTTTTCCAGTGTGATGGATAGCATTCAGTTTATCCCTGCGCAGCGCGATTTGGGCAATGACCAATACCGAATGCACATCAAACAATATGACGCGACGATTGCGTGGGGACGTTTCCCCTATCGCCAAGTGAACCCTGATTATATCGGTATCTTGATTGATGCGTGGCTCAATGAAAATGACGATATCGATGATATTCAGCTGGATTTAGAGCGCCCATCAATGGACGTGGATTTAAATGAAAGCCACCAAGCGGTGGTAATTGTCACGCTGCAATTGGCGGAGAACGTCAACATGCGAGAGGACGAAAATGGTATTGTGCCGATGGATGGTAAGCGCTGGACACTGTGTGACCCTGATGTGTGGATTGCCCAAGAAGCGGATATTGCAGGCGTTCACTCATGATAAGCGGCCAGTTGAACCAAACCCAATTTAACACGCTGCAAGAGGCGCTTAAGCGGTTTGATTTAACCCCGAAAAAACGCCAACGCTTATTATGGCGCATCGCGAAATATGGCGTGATAGCGGCAGCAAAACGCAATGTTCGCAACCAACAAACGCCAGAGGGCGAACCGTGGCAACAACGCCAGGGAAACTGGCGCAAAAAGATGCTGCGTAATATGCCTAAAGTGCTGCACATCAAGGAACTGCCCGAAACCGAAAGCGTGCGGATTTACCTCAAAGGGGGCAAATACCGCAACGGGAAAAAACAAGTTCCTGCGGGGGTTGTGGGTTACTCACAACAACATGGGATGAATGTGACCGTGAATAAATCCAGCTTTAAATCTGAGCGCGATAAAACACGGCCAGCCACTAAGAAGCAAGCTAAAAAGTTGCGGGCGCTGGGGTACAAGGAGCGCAAAGGCAAAGGCTGGCGTAAACCGCCTGTAAAAGCCATTGAAAGCGGGATGAGCTTTGCTAAAGCAGGTTTATTAATTCGCACCTTAAGCGATGAGACGCCACAAAATTCATGGGTGATTGATGTGCCAGCGCGTGAATTTTTGGGCATCAATCAAGATGAATTTGAAAAAGCCCTCGCACGGCAACTGCAAGGGATTGGGTTTGGTTAAACAACCATAAAAGAGGGATTTTTTATGACATGGCCATCTGTACAGGTGAACCAAGTAAATCAGCTACAAGGGGAAACCAAAGAGGTTGAACGCACGGTATTGTTTATGGGTACGGGCAATACTAACGTAGGTAAAACGGTTTCCGTCAACACACAAACGGATTTTGATGATGTGTTAGGCCGTGAAGATAGCGACCTGAAACGCAATGTGATGGCCGCCATGAATAACGCGGGACAAAACTGGTCGGCTTATCTTCATGTGATGGCGGTTGATGCTGAGCCGCTGGGGTTTGTGGATGCAGTGATTGCCGCGCAAGACGTGGCCAGTGTGGAGGGTTACGTTTTATTGACCGCGGCTAGCAAAGAAGTCATTGATGCCGCCAATACCTTGCGTGAAACCTTAATCGCCAAATATGGCCGTTGGGTCTGGTCAATCATTACCGTGGATACCCCCACCAAAGACGAAAGCTGGCCAGATTATGTGGCTCGCATTATTGCCTTACAAAAAGGCATTGCTGCCCCGTCAGTACAACTGGTGCCACAACTGTGGGGTAAAGAAGCAGGTGTATTAGCAGGCCGTTTATGTACCCGTTCGGTAACTATCGCAGACACGCCTGCGCGGGTAAAAACAGGCGCATTAAAAGACATGGGCGCAACGCTACCCCTTGATGGCACAGGCAAAGAGATTGATTTAGCGACTTTGCAGGCGTTAGAGAAAAACCGCCTCAGTGTGCCGATGTGGTACCCCGATTACGACGGTTTGTACTGGGCTGATGGGCGCACATTAGACGTGGAAGGCGGTGACTTTCAAAACATCGAAAACCTGCGCATTGTCGATAAAGTGGCGCGAAACGTGCGCATTCGGGCAATTGCCAAAATTGGTGACCGTAGCTTAAACAGTACACCCAATTCAATTGAAACCCACAAAAGCTATTTTGCCCGTGTGATGCGTGAAATGGCACGCTCTAGCCAAATCAACGGTATTACGTTCCCAGGGGAATGCAAACCGCCACAGGATAGCGATGTGGTCATTACGTGGATGAGCAAAACCAAAGTCGCGGTCTATTTTGTGGTTCGCACTTATGAGTGTCCAAAAGGCATTGAAGCGAGTGTGATCTTAGATACCAGCTTGGAGGGCGCAGCATGAGTAAACGGATTTCGGGTCAGTCGTTTGATTTCAACCTAGACGGCTCACTCATTCATGTTGAGAAATCAACGTTAAACCTTACGGATAACACGGGCGTAGCCCAAACCAATGGCGTGCCCGATGGTTGGGTATCTGGGGATGTGTCTGGCGAAGGTGAGCTGGAATTTAGCACTAAAGCGTTAGCCATTTTAAAAGCCAAAGCCCGTGCAGCTGGCTCATGGCGCAGCATCCCCGAAGTGGATTTGATGTGGTACGCCAAAGCAGGCGGCGAGGAAATGAAGGTGGAAGCCTTTGGCTGCAAATTACTGCTATCGGACATTTTAGATCATGACCCGAAAGGCGGTACCACGGTCAATTTAAAAGTGAAATTCCTTGTCACCAGCCCTGATTTTGTGCGCTTGGATGGCATTCCTTACCTTGAATCTGAATTGACAGACAAACTAATTGGTTAAAAGGAACAGTGTTCATGGAAGAACATGAAAAAACATTTATCACTTTGTTTTTTATGGGGGTGCTTATTGCTGTTGGCAAAATCCTCACCAGTGACGAACAAATTACCGCCCGCTTGTTTTTCGGGCGTGTCTTTCTGGGAGCCGCAATTTCAGTCATGGCAGGTGCCGCGCTGATTTGGTTCCCCAATATCTCACCTTTAGCGGTCACGGGGATTGGTACCGCTTTTGGGATTGCAGGTTACCAGCTAGTTGAAATGTGGCTTAAAAAGCGTGGAAAAGCGTTATTACAAGGAAAGTTAAAAGATGACATTAAGTGAGAAACAAGCCTTATTCACCGTAATGATCGGCAGGCTAATTTTATGGGCAGATGAGCACGGTTATCGCCTAACCTTTGGCGAAGCCTTTCGTACCACCGAACAAGCCAGCGCGAATGCCAAAACAGGCAAAGGCATCAAAAACAGCTTGCATATATCGCGCCTAGCCGTGGACTTTAATTTATTTATCAACGGCCAATACCTTGAAGATACCCCAAGTTATTTGCCTCTGGGCGAATATTGGGAATCTATCGGGGGCACTTGGGGCGGCCGATTTAATGATGGCAACCATTTCAGCTTAGCCCATAACGGGGTGAAGTAATGGCCAAACAACTTGCGTTCGTGTTCGCACTAGGGTTAGCGGCCTTTGGCGCAGGTTGGTGGGTCAACGGGCTTTATCACGACAGCTTGCAGCTCAACATTGAACGAGCTGCCAAACAAGCAGGCGATAAAGCCCGAGCCGAAGCCCAAGCCATTTCTCGTGAGTCTGCGCGTCAGCTTGAAAACCAATTGGAGAATATCGCCAATGCAACGCCCAGGGAAATCAGAACCGAAGTTATTAAACCTGTGTTCACTAACGTGTGTGTTAGTCCTGAGTTTGTCAGCTTGTACAACCGCGCCGCCGAGCGTATCGAGCGAGAGTTATCAGGAAAACCTGTTAACCAAGTGCCCAATCTTGTTGCCGAGACTGAACGGGCAAACGGGCAAGCACGTCAGTGAACCGTTAGAACTATTTTTAACCTTGTACGGCAATTGTGCCGCACGTCACAACCAATTAGTGGATGACATTAACCGCAAAAGGAATTGAACCATGAGCCAACCAATCACATTAGATATCGCAGGAAAAGATTACCGTTTCGAACCCAACATGACCGCCTATAACGGGTTTATCAATGAAATGGCGATGGACAATAAAATTGCCCCTGCCCACACCTATTTACGCCGCATTGTGATGAAAGACGACAAAGACGCGCTGGATGAACTGTTAAAACAGCCAGGTGCCGCGCTGCAAATCGCTTCATCCATCAATGAGCAATACGCCCCGAAATTGGACATTAGCGTAAAAAACTGAGGGCACGGGTTGAATCTATCGAGCGTAATGAGTTGGAGCAATTTATTGCGCTGCGTCGTCATTACTATCCTCATGATAATGATGAAATTGATAGTTTGGCTCGTGCTGCATGGCTGAATAACCAACACTGGGAAAATATGCGCATTGCCGTGGCCAATGGCATTGCACTGGCGTTAAAGGGTGATAAATGAACTCATTAGATTTTACCTTAAGCTTAATTGATAACGTGACGCAGCCGCTAAAACAGGCACAGTCTGCGTTATCCAATTTTGCCAATGAGAGTCAAAAAGCCTTTACCCAAAGTGCCATTGGCGTGGCAGGGTTAGCGGGTGCGTTATTTTCCTTAAAAGGCTTACTTGACCCTGCGCTGCAAATGAATGAAGCGCTACAGACCGCCAGTTTGCAAGGTGTGGATGCGAGCGCGATGAAAAACGTTACCCAAGCGGCCATGAAATTCAGTGCGCAATATGGTAAATCCTCGGTGGAATTTACCCAATCTGCGCTCACCATCCGCAAAGCCATTCAAGGCGTGGCCGATAACGAACTGCCTTATTTAACCACGGTGACCAATACCACGGCCACCGCCTTAAAAAGTACCGCAGATGAAACCACCGCCTATATGGGGCAGATGTTTTCGCAGTTTTCCACCTACGCTAATCAAGTGGGCAAAAGCCAATTTGCCGAAGAACTGGCAGGCAAAGCGCTGTATATGTCGCAAGCCTTTGGTACTTCAATGGCTGACATTACAGGATTAATGGAGGGCGCAAGGTCGGCAGGGACTCACTTTGGCGTGGGTATCGATGAACAGTTAGCCGTGTTGGGGGAATTACAGCGCACATTGGGCAGCGAAGCCAGCAGCGCTTATGAGGGATTTATGACGGGCGCGGAAGATGGGGCTAAAAAACTGGGGCTGAGCTTTGTCGATGCGTCGGGGAAAATGAATTCCTTGCCGGAAATGTTGGGCAAATTACAGCAAAAGTACGGTAGCAATATCGACGGCAACCTCAAAGCGCAAAAAGAGATTGAGGCCGCTTTTGGGGATTCGGCCATTGTGGTGAAGCAGCTCTATGGTGATGTGGATGCATTACGCAAAAATATCACCGCCTTGGGCGCGAACGATGGCATGAAACGTACCCGAGAAATGGCCGAGCAATTGGCCGACCCGTGGGAACGCTTAATGGCCATTTGGACTAATGTACGTGTGGCCGTGGGGATGACGCTATTGCCTGTCATTAATCCACTGGTGAATAAAATTGCAGAGATGGGGCAAACCGTCCAGCGTTGGTTAACCTTGTTCCCCAATATCGCCAAATACGTGGGCTATATCGCCACCAGTATCACAGGCGTGGCCGCTGCGGGAGCGATGGCCAATATCGTGATGGGCATTAGCAAATTTATTTGGGCGGGGTTAGTGGTGGTCTGGAAACTGAGCCTTGCCACGTTGAAATTAATCCCTGGGGCGGTCTGGCTGGCCAATAAAGCGATGGTAATTTGGCAGGCTACGTTAAAACTTTTACGCGGTACCTTGTTGGCGCTACGGATGGCCGCCATCACCGCAGGCATTGGCTTCAACCTAATGAGCTTGCCCATCATTTTGATTATTGGGGCGATTGCGTTATTAGGTGTGGGAATTTATTACCTGATTAAACACTGGGATGCAGTAAAAGCAGCCATCCAAGATACCACCACATTTAAAGTGTTGGCCGCAGTTGTGATGGCAGTTGGCCAAGTGTTTATCGATGTATGGGAATGGATTGGCCAAGGTTGGGAAACGCTGTGCAATTGGTTTGGTGAGTTTTCATTAACCGAAACCTTTGAGACCGTCGCCAACAGCATCCGCGATATTTTCGGCAATGTGTGGGCGTGGGTAAAACAGACCTTTGCCGATATCTATAACTCGTTTGTCGATACCTTAAATTATTTACCCGGTGTTGAAATTGAACGCATGGAGGTCAACACCCCAGCCGCTCAAGCCACCAATAGCGTGCCTGATGTTGAGGGCATGGCGGCGGTCGAGATTATTCGTCAGCAACAATTGTTTATGCAGGCACAAGTTGAGCAAGCGGAGCCCATTACCAATACACAAATATTAACGGGCAAACAGCTCAAAGGCATTGATAAAAATGGCATTGGGAAAAATGCCGTGGGTTCAACAACCAGTCATGTCGATAACAGTCGAAATTATGAAAATGTAGTCATTAAAGTTGAAACAATGCCATCACCACAACAATTAACCGAATATGAGATGTTAGCGCATGGATAGCCAATACATTGATTTATTAATCACGGAGCGTGATTTTACCTTGAATTCGGGCAGTGAGCCGATTTTGTGCAATAACCGTGTTTCCATCGCTCAAGATTGTGTCCATGCCATTATGGAAAGCGGCTTGGCCACACAATTGGTGGGTGAACGTAGCCCCACCTTACGGGCAGATATTCGCAACCAAATTGAGATGCTTGTGGAATATGACGAGCGCATTGTCCCAGGGACAATTTCCATTCACGAAGAATCGCCCGTGAAATTGTGGATCACCGCAGAAACCTACGATTTTGGCCGCATGGATGTGGGAGTGGATTATGGCGACTAAACCCGACATTGATTATGAAAAAGTCCTGCAAGATAGCGGGATGCCAACCACCGAGGCCGAAATTCACGCACAATTTAACCAAGTGGTGGCCGATGAGGGGTTAGTGACCAATACCTCACGGATGTCACCGTTTTGGCGACTGATTACCACCATCGTGACCAAGCCCGCAATGTGGTTAAAAGAGGCCTTGGTCAATATCGTCATGCGCAATATGTATTTGGCCACGGCATCAGGGGCATGGCTTGATTTGTTTGCTTGGGGCGTCAATTTAACCCGCAAACCTGCCACCCAAGCCCACGGTGTGATCCGCTTTTATAAAGTGGCAGGCGCTAGCGCAGTCACCGTACCCAAAGGCACCATCATCCAAACGGAGCGCATCGCGGGGGTGATTTACAGCGTGAGTACCATTCAAGCCGTGGAGATTACCGCAGGCCAGCAAAGCCAGTTAATCCCTGTAATAGCAGATATGGCAGGCGGTGCGCATAACCTCGCCCCAGGCTATTTTCGTATACTGCCTGTTGCCGTCGCAGGGATTGAACAAGTGCAAAGTGAAAATGATTGGTTAACGACGCCAGGTGCGGATGCTGAAAGCGACGATGACTTGCGTGACCGCTGCCGCAACCAATTCAATTTAGTGGGGAACTACCACACGGATGCGGTTTATCGCGGCATGATAGCCAGCCTTGTGGGCTTGAGCATTGACCGCATTTTCTTTTTGCATGATGCGCCCCGTGGTGCAGGTACCGCCAATGCGTATTTGTTATTAGACAGTGGCGTGGCAAGCCAGCCTTTTATCGACCAAGTGAATGAGTACGTGATGAAACAAGGCCATCACGGCCACGGTGATGACATGCAGTGCTTTGCCATGCCAGAAACACAGCATGCTTTAGTTTTAACTTTATTCGTCGATAACCTCGGCAACTTTAGTGCGGAACAACTGGGCAGCTTAAAAAATGAGGTGAACGATTTGGTGCGCTGCGCCTTTCGTGAAAACAGTTTGTACCAGGTCAAACAGACATGGCCATATTCACGGTTTTCATTCTCTAACTTGGGGCGCGAACTGCACCGTCAATTTAGTGATATTCAGTCACTGCATTTTTCATTGGGAGATATCACCAGCGAGCTCAACGTGCCGCGCTTAACATCGTTAGTGGTTGAGGTGAAAAATGTCTGACTTTCACGAAAAACTTAAACGCCTTGCGCTACCAAGTTGGATGGACAAAGGCGAGCCCGCCAAGCTACTGGCGGCATTACGTCGTTTCTGGACATTGATTTACAGCTGGCTAACGTGGCCATTAGCCCAATTGGACGCTGAAACCTGCACAGAAGCATTACTGAACTTACTGGCATATCAGCGGGATATTCAGCGCTTCAATGGTGAGCCATTGGACTTATACCGCAAGCGAGTGAAATACGCTTTTATCAACGCCAAAGACAGTGGCAGCGTGGCGGGGTTTATCGCCATTTTTGAACGGTTAGGCATTGGCAACGTATTGATTAAAGAGCGCCAGCCGCACATTGATTGGGACGTGATTATTTTAGTGCTCAATGATGAGCAGCTCTCACGCGCCCCTGATTTGCTGATCAACATCATTTACCAGTATGGGCGCACCTGCCGACGCTATCAGTTTGAAGTGATTAACGATTATCAACTGAATATGCGAGTGGGCAGCATTGAGGGCGAGCACATCAGCTATCACGCGAAATTACCCATGCCTATTTTGACGTTACGAGTGGGTGAAATTGCCAGTGATATTCAAATCAGTTATGCGACGCTGCAAGGAAGCAGCGCACCCAATATGACCTATGGGGCATCATTAAAAGGATAAATTATGTCATCAGTCATTACCCTTGAATTTGAGCACTACAAAGCGCAGGAAGCCGCAACAGGTAAGCCCATCATTTTAGATGAGTTTGTGTTTGCCTTAGTGCCAAATTTAGACCCAAAGAAACCCATTGAGCGCACCGAAAAACTGCCCGATGCCAAACACATCGTACACCGCCAAGCAATTAACAAGGCGGGATTAGTCAGCGAAAATGCGGTGGCTTATAGCGTGACGTTGGGCACGGAAATCGGTGATTTCGAATTTAACTGGATTGGGCTGTTAAACAAAGCTAGCAATTCCGTAGCGATGATCACCCATGCCCCGACACAAAAGAAACTGCGCACCCAAGGTGGCCAACAGGGCAATGTCTTAACCCGCTCATTTTTACTGGAGTTTGACGGGGCGGCCAAAGATACCGCGATTAATACCACCGCAGAAACGTGGCAAATTGATTTTACGGCTCGCTTAACGGGGATTGATGAAGCGCAGCGTCTCACTAATACCGACAGCTACGGTGAGGCGGCTTTTTTTGGCTCTGCCTTTGAAGTCACTCGCGATGGCGAACAATTTGCGGTAAATAGCGGTTTAGCCTATGTGGGCGGCTTGCGTGGTGAGCTGGCGAAAAGCCAAGTATTCAATAAATTACGCGATACCCACATTTATGCGGATTTTAGCTATCAGGGTAACTTACTCAGCCAATGGCAAACGGTGGTTAAACTCACCACGGGCAATCAACTCAAACACTATGTGGACAGCAGCGGTTATGCCCATTTTGTATTTGCCATTGCCGCGATTGATAAAACGGGGACTGTCACCGATTTACGCCCGCAAGGGGCGAAATGGGAACAAAGCATCGCACAAATCAAACAGCAATATGCGCTGAAAAGTGAGATGAAATCATGGCGCTATGTCGCCAAAGGCAATGAAACGACCCTCACCCCAAACGAGGTATTTCATCACTGTTTGCTGTTTATTAATGGCCTTGAGCAATACGCCAATTATTCTTTTGCCGTTGAAAACAATACGATTTATTTAGCCGAGCCGTTGCTAAAAGACGACCACATTGAGGTGCTGATTAATGTGCCAGTGATTAGCCCACGTGCGTTACATGCAGGCTCTGAAACTGATGTGTTACGAAATGAAGTGGAGGCACTCAGAACCACGGTGAAGAACTTAAAGGGAAAGGATTTTATTAGTGCGGACGGCCAGAACTTGGCGGCCATCGGCTCTGATGAAAACATTTTTATTTCAAAAAAACAGTTGCAGCACATTCACGACATTGAAGTCGAAACCACCATTAAAGGGAAATAGCGAACATGGCAATTAAACGCACGATCACACTGAATTTTAAAACCTCTGACGGTAAAACCTTACCCGCCTCTTTTGATGTGAGCGACGGTGAATCCGCCTTTGAGGTCTGGAAAAAACTCCCAGGGAATGCAGCCAAAACAGAGGCGCAATTTTTCGCAGAACAAAAAGGCGCGCAAGGGGCAAAAGGTGATAAAGGTGACAAAGGCGACCGAGGGGCTCAAGGTGAAAAAGGCGCAACGGGAGGTCAAGGCGCAGCAGGAGCCGCAGGCGCACAAGGTGCCAGTATCGTCAGCGTCTCAGTCCAAGTTAAAGAGAATCCGTGAGGTGATGCATGGCGAAAGGTCGCACGGTCACACTGACGTTTAAAAATAGTGCTGGCACTAACTTGCCACCTGTTTCTTTCGTGGTGAATGACGGTGAAAAAGGCGATAACGCCCATATTCAAGTCACGTCCATTATTCCAACGGTCAAGGGTGGCGAGGTTTCTTTTAACATCGGCAACGTGGTGGTGTTATCGGTACAAATTAATGGCATCACCCAGCCCCAAGGTTATGCGTACACCGTGGAGGGAGCCACATTGTATTTGGCCGAGGCTTTGAAAAATGGCGATTTTATTTCTATTGAGGTAACAAAATGAGTAAACCAACAGGGAAGTTGATCCGATTAACCGCAGGGAATGTCGGTGCGGTGCCCATCGGACGAAAAGTAAATAACAAACCGCTTAGCGCGGATATTTCGTTAAGTGCGGGTGATGTGGGGGCGTATGGTAAAACCGAATCTGATAATAAATATCAGCCCAAAGGTAATTATGCGCCAACAGGCAACTATGCCGTTAAGGGCGATAGCTACACAAAAACCGAAAGCGACGGGCGTTATCAGCCAAAAGGAAGCTATCAACCGACAGGGAATTATGCGCTTAAAGGTGATAGCTATACGAAAGCAGAGAGCTATAACAGAACCGACATTGATAAAAAAATTGGCGCGGGTAGTGGCTTAGGTGTAGCTCAGACATGGAATGATTATAAATCACAACGAGCCGTCAATACGGTTTACACAAACTCGACAGGTAAGCCTATCATGTTAAGCATCAATTTTGATGGCTCAAGCCAACATCGACGCTATGAGTTATATATCAATAACTTAAAAGTATACAACTATCTCCATGCAGCAACCACAACCTTACCCGTTGTCAGTTCCGTGATCCCTAATGGAGCCACTTATAAACTGGTGGTAACAGGTGGTACACCTATCACATCTTGGTTTGAACTACGGTAAAAAGGAAAACAAATGAAATTCTATAAAGATATTTATAATGTTGTCTATGCATATGAATCCGATGGTTCCCAAGATGAATTTATCAGCGATGAACTTATTGCTATCTCAGACAAAGAAGCGGCTAACTTAGCCAAAATCACTTTAAGCAAAGAGCAGCATATTGAGGGCGCTAAATATCAAAAACAAGCTTTACTAATTGAAGCAACAAACCAGTCAACACCATTACAAGACGCCATTGATTTAGGTATTGCCACCGATAAAGAGCTCAAACAGTTAAATGCATGGAAACAGTATCGTGTTGATTTAAACCGTATCGACACGGCAACCGCCCCCGATATTGCGTGGCCAGAGAAACCCCAATGACCAATCAACGTTATCAGTGGCGAAAACAACACATGAAAATGGCGGCAGGTTTGCCGCCGATCACTTGTTCGATTTTGCCTGTGCATCCGTTTATTTATGGTGTTGGTCAAACAAATAGCTCAGGTAGCTATCTCAGCCCCGCCAATGCGATTAACCATTTAGCGGACAAACTCACAGGGGCTGGCCATGTTTCGGTATTGGTACTGATGGTGACAGGGAAGTCATTTGCCGAATTTATGCAGCAATTATCGGCTTTTTCGACCGTGTTTCCACTGCCTGTTTTTGCCCAAGTCGAGCGAATGGCCAGAACCGCACATACGTTGGCCACCACAAAAATGCAATTGCCAGGGAAAATGGCAGGCGGTTTACCTTTGCCTCAATCCTTATCTACCGCAACCAGCCGCATGGCGTCTAACGCACAATTAATTGAAGCGGCCAAAGCAGCCGCAAGCCAGCCTAGCGGATTAGATAGCATGAAATCGGCACTGTCGGATTTCAGTAAACAAAAAGACAATGCTTTAAAACTGATGAGTGATGCCTTAAATGGACTTTTAAGCCAATCAGCCACCGTTTGGGCATTTGCAGGGACGGATGATGCCAGCGTTTTAGCCGACAAAATGCGAAAAAACATTCCTGAACCCGACGCAATATTTACCCTCGCCACCTTATTTGTCGGCAATGAAATTCACGCTTTAACAAGGATGTTAAATGACACAGACCATCACCCTTGCCCTGAACGGTGAAGCCATCCCACTGAAAAACTTGGCTGTAACGCCCAGTATGATGTTTCAGGACAAAGACCAATCGGGGCAATCTTCCAGTACTGCCGTGGCAGAGCAAGGTATCAAACCGAAAGAGCTGCGTATCACAGGCATTTTACCTTTTACGGAACACAAGGCGTTTTCGCGCCTGTTTGCGTTAGCGGAAGCCAAAGAAAACGGCAATTTAAAGCGCTATCGCGTGGCGAACTTGACGGCTCAAGCCATTAATTTTCGCATTGGCACATTCACCAATTCCATTGATGCCAGCAAAATTGAAGGGAAACAGGCGTGGCAAATCACCTTTACTTTGCGTGAGCATTTATCCGTTTCAGAAAAACGCGAAGCCCGCGCTAACAGTAAAGTGGCCAGCAAAACACAAGGCGGCACGGCAACAAAAGGCGCGCAATCAGGGGCACCCGAAGAAACCGAGCAATTAACCTGGTTTGAAGAAAAAGTGTTAAAACCCATCAACGATTCGTTGGAGTAAAGGGAATGAAACCCATCAATCGACTATATTTATCCAGTGATGAAATTCAGGTCACCGATATCAATATTATGTTAGAGCTTTCAGCCGCAGGGCGTGGCTTTGTCACCGTGAAAACCGATGAGGACTACACGGGGAAATTAGTGCGCCTTGATGTCGGTTATCCCGAATTATTATTGCGTTATTTCACAGGTTACGTTGAGCGTTCGCAGCCCTCATCCAATGGATTCCAACGGTTATTTATTCGTGAGCTGGTTGGTGTGTTTGAACGTGAATGGCCATGTTCCTTTCAGCATCCCACTTTGCGCACTATTGCCGAACACCTGCAAAAAGAAAGCGGCTTAACCTTTCAATTACCTGACGCGTCTTATGTGAATGAGCCTATTCCTCACTTTACTCACAGTGGTACAGGTTACCAATTACTGGCCAACTTAGGGCATGTGTTCAATATTGATGATTATGTGTGGCAACAGCTCCCCAATGGCCATGTGTATGTGGGCAGTTGGCCACATTCGCTATTTGCCAATAAACCCGTTGAAATCCCCAATGAATTTGCCACCTCACAGGCAGGTGGGAACAGTATGACCATTCCGATGGTGCAATCATTAAGAGCAGGTGTGAACGCAAATGGTAAACGCCTGCACAAAGTGAACCTTATAAATGAAGATATGGCGCTCACGTGGGCAATCACCACTAAAATCACAGGGAAACCCGCCAACAAGAGCCCCATTCAAAACCAAATCGACAACGCTTACCCTGAACTGGCCGCAGGTTTACACCTACCAAAAACCGCCCGTATCGAAGCCCATAGTGAACCCGTTCGTGCCGGTGATATTTCTGATCCGTACCGTCCACGTTATGCGGTGGATGTCCAATTATTGGATGCCGACGGTAACCCATCCAGCGCCCCAATTTACCGTGCAGTACCATTGCCCCTACCGATGGCAGGGGGCGAAAGCGGCTTATTTCAATATCCCCCTGTCGGTACCGTCGTGGAAATTGCCTTTGAAGGTGGCCGACCTGATAAGCCATTTATTCGCCAAACGCTTAGCCAGGGAAACACACTGCCCGATATCCAACCAGGCGAGCAATTGCAGCAGCAACGGCAAGAAGTTTCCCAGCGCATCACACAAGATGGCAGCTGGCAACGGCAAACTGACCAAACCATCAGTGAATCATCCATGCATCGGCAAGTCACCGCAGACACTGAACAGCGCACCTTAGTCACACGAGACACCACTATTCAAGCCACCGACAAAACGATGGTACTGGGCACCGCAACATTGCTGGCTGGTGCTATCCAACAGATAGTCGATGGCGATTACAGCATTGCATCAAAAGGTAACTTGGTGGCCAGCATCGGCAAGAAAGCCGAGATTGATATTGCCGAAGATGCCACCCTCACCGTTGGCCAAAAGCTGATTGAAAAGGTAGGCGCACTCAAGCAAAGTATCGCAGGTACCAAACAAGAAATCATTGCACCGGTTGTTTGGGTTGGTAGTCAAGAAATTAACGTGGCGCAGCTGATGATTGATACACTGGATATCGTGAAAGAGTTGGCCGAACTCACCGCCAGTCACAGCCACCACAACACAGGAACGCCATTGAATGCCGATGCCATCAAAGGTACGGCAAGTAAATCAGATGGCTTGAAAGCAAAGTATCAGCCAGTTATTGGTTGAGATATCTAACTGAAAATATTAAACTTGCCTTGTTAGCTTAGAAATATCGGACTTTAATGCAAGCAATTGTATAAACAAAAAACTCAACCTTATCAGTTGAGTTTTTTGTTTTATAAGTAAAAATCATTATCATTCGTTGAATAAATGGAAAATGATCATATAATCAGCGACGTTAGTTATATTGGACTGTAAATCTAGACATGTTGATGTTTTACATCAGCATTTAGAAATGGATTTTCGCCTTTTCGTACAATACGGAAAGATAAGCCCTGAATGAATAGCATGTGATGGTGATTCATAGCCTTAGATGGGAAGTCCGATATTTCTAAGCTAACAACTGAGAAGCCTAACTGGACAGGCAAATATAGGCTAAGGTTAGGGCTATCGGCCTTCCTTGTGACCAAGGAAGGACACGTATGAAAGAGATGTTAGACATCACGATCATGGTTTTAGCAGTGATATTGCCTGTGCTAAAACTAATCCGTTATTTCTTATAATCGGATCGTAACTAAGGCTACCGACTTATCATCGGTAGCCTTTAACATTTGTAGCCCATCATGGGCGAGCCTATACACCACCGACAGCCTACCAACAACCAAACCACATCAAGCAGTCTTTTATTTGGATCACATCAACAGCATGGCTCAGATGCAGCGCTACCCCACGAAATAAAGTCTTCTACCACGTAAAATGCACTACACCGCACCCGCCTGCACAATTTGGATCTAAACTTTATTTCAGTTTTGAAATTCTACAAAACATATCGCCAAGCCGCGCCAGCACTAGGGAGTCACCGAAAATTTCAAACTGAAATGTGTGAAAAGAATTTCAAGAGATTTCAGTTATTGGATCACGGAGTGGATCGTATTAAAAACACAACACAATGAAAAACAAAAGAAATTTATTTTTTCCGTGAGTTTTTTTTCAAATGAATTAACATTAAATTCTAGTTTTTATTATGTAAGGATATAAATAATGATGGAAACCAAGTTTGATCTGTGGTTGAAAAGAGCAGGTTACATTACGCAGATATGTATACTTTTTATTATGATTTTTACTATTTTCCACTCTGTTATTCCATTATATCAAAATGCATCATTACAAGAGTCAATAGCTAGAAAAGAAATCGAATTAAGCAAGCTAAGCAAAAAAGTTAAGCAGTATGAACAAATGCGAAGAGATTTAACTATTGGTTCATTTTTTGCGAGATTGGGATTCGATTGTACTTTTATATCTGATGATCCTAACGCTAGAAAAAAAAGCAAAGCTGTATTGATGGAACCTGATCTGCTCAATAGAGATATAGAGGGATGTATAAAAAACTCCAATAAATATGAAGAGTTACTAGATTCACTTAACTCTAATGAACAGAAAATTTTTAGGAAACATATTCAAAAGCTAATTGATTCTGTAGCAGAAAAAAGGAAGTTAAGCCTCCTAACCTACTATGAACAGAAAAAATTGGTTGATAATAATAACGTCGATTTTCCACCTGAAGATGAAATAATTCTTACACTTAGGGAAATCGGAATGAGTGACAAAGATATTCTGCTAATGCAGAAAGAAAGGTATTTGCGTAATATTGAATACAAATTAGAGGATGAAATACGAACTACTATTTTAAATGGTAAAAAAATTGATTGGGGAGATGAAACTTAAATTTGCATGAGATTTGCTATCTCAAGCTTAGTAGCTGTTTCATACAACACGTTTACAATGCTCGGTGTATTTTTTGAAAGGTGTATTACATTGTCAGCATCCACGCCAGCTTTTTTACATTCTAGCAAAAATTCATCTTTGAGGTCAGCAGGTACAGACATGCGAATCGAACTGTATTTAGGGGTTACTTTGGAATTACTCATATGCATAAGTCCTTAGAATCAATAGCAGCGGTGAATCTCTGTCGCCATTTTGTCGCCATTGGCTTTTAAATACAAAAAAGCCACTTCGTTAAAAGTGGCTTAATGTGCTGATTTAACAGCTAAAATTTGGTGGCCCCTACTGGACTTGAACCAGTGACCAATCGATTATGAGTCGACTGCTCTAACCAACTGAGCTAAGGGGCCGAAGTGGGATGGATTATACGTGCAGTTTTATCGTAGGTCTAGTGTTTCAAAACCATATGGTGAAATTGTGTGCAAAACCGTTATCGTACTTATATTTCAATGCAATAGCATTCCCCAAATCTATTAACCACACCATGATATTCCCTTTTTGTGAGTAACTGCCAATTTTTATAACACTGGCCTTTATATACTTTCGTCATATTTTTCCCTGTTTTATTTCAAATTTACCCTGTAAATGGTCACATAACGGCAATCAATTTTATTAAACATCCTTTATTCAAATAATTGATATAGAACAATAATTTTATAGCTTAGATCTTCCAATATGACTCATAGATAATTCGCATAGAGGACAAAAACGATGAAAAAAGTACGTGCAGTTCAATATGGTTGCGGAAAAATGGGCAAATTTTTAATCCGTTACTTACAAGAGCATGGCGCTGAAGTTGTGGCGGCTTTTGATATCAACGATGCGGTCATTGGTAAAGATATCGGCGAAATCGCGGGTACTAAACCGACAGGCGTAAAAGTACAGCCTCTACATGAAGCGGATGCAACCCTCGAAACCTTAAAACCCGATGTCGGGATTATTGCGACACTCAGCACCATGGCTGACTTAGAAGACGCATTCTCATTGTTCGCTCGCCATGGCGTTAATGCAATTTCGACCGGTGAAGAAGCCCTTTATCCTTGGAATTCATCACCTGAAATTACCCAAAAGCTTGATGCTTTAGCGAAAGCCAATAACTGTACCTTAGCAGGAAGCGGCTACCCCGATATGTATTGGGGTGTGCTCGTCGATACCTTAGCAGGGTCAATGCACAAACTGGTAAAAATCAAAGGCTCTAGCTGCTATAACGTGGAAGACTACGGGATTGCCTTGGCAATCGGCCACGGTGCAGGGCTTACCGTTGATGAATTTAACCAGCAAATTGGCAATTACAATGACTTACCTTATGACGTTATCTCCCAAAAAATTGAGAGTGGCGAATATGCACCGCCTTATATGTGGACACAAAATGGCTGGTTATGTAGCCGCCTAGGTTTAACCATTACCAGCCAAACACAGCGCTGTGTTCCACAAATCGCGCAAGCCGATATTTATTCTGACACACTGAAAATGACGGTGAAAAAAGGCGATGTACTTGGGTTATCCGCGGTTGTCATCACCGAAACCGCTGAAGGTGTGACCCTCGAAACCGAATGTATTGGGAAAATTTTAACTGCTGATGAATGTGATAAAAATAGCTGGCAGTTAATCGGTGAGCCTAATACCGCTATTGAGGTGAATAACCCAGCAACGGTTGAGCTAACCTGTGCAAACTTAGTTAACCGCATTCCAGCGCTAATTAATAGCCCGGCAGGCTATACCACCACGGAAAAAATGCCAAATAATGTCTATATGACTAAACCGATGCACGAGTACTTATAAACAGAGAGAAACATACCTTAAGGTGTAATGCCGTTTAGTTAAATATTCAATAGTGCCGCAATGCATACCATTGCGGCCTTTTTATTTACAACACAAGTTGTGACTCTGTGCTAATTCAGCAGATAATGTTTCCCGCCAGAACAAAAATGCGACTGATTTCTTTTGGGGTTCCCCCAGTAAAATACAAAATTGTCCGCTAAGCAGCAAAACGGGTTTCTAGCCTGATTGCATTACGCCTGTATTACAGTCATTTTCACAACATCATCTCGAATAGGCTGACAACGACTCACAGTATAGAATATAAGTAATTTTATTTATCTATTAATCTAAAAAAACGCACTGAAATGTTATGTTACACTTTATATTCCTTATCCAAAAACAGCCATTAACACTTCAAAATAACCACTCAACACACTGATAAACAAAACAATATTATCACAAAAAACCCACCTAAAATAAATCACCACATATTATTCGCATATCATGACTGATTAAATAAACTGATCTATATTCTCCCCAATCGACATACGTAGAAGACGCAAAAAACAAATGCTAATGCACCTAAGCGAGTGGTGATGGGCGGTAGCGTACTTAACGACAACTGAATAAATGGAGCCAAAACATGCTAGCCCCCGAAATCGCCGAAGCCCTGTTACCCGGGCAAAACCGCTACCAGCTTGACGTGCAAGGCTACCAAGGCTTGTTGGATGTGGAGCACTTCACCGGGGATGAAGCCGTTAGCGACACCTATCGCTACGAAATCACCTTTACCAGTACCGATAAAGACCTGCAACCCGAGCAACTGCTGCGCCGCTATACTACGCTGACCTTTAATGCCCCCGCCACTACGATGTTAGGTGTGCCAACGCGCACCGTCACCAAGCGGGTGCACGGCACCGTGACGGATTTCCAGCGCTTATCGGGCTCTGCGGACGAAGCACGCTACCAACTGGTTATCGAGCCATTTTTTGCCCTGCTGCGCCACCAATTTCGCACCCACCGCTTTTTTATCAACCAATCAATACCCCAAGTGGTAGAGCAAGTCCTGCGTGACCACAACTTTAAAGGCTGGCAGTTTGAATTTACCCTGAAACAAAAATACCCCAAGCGCCTGCAAATCAACCAAATCAACGAAAATGACAAGCAGTTTATTGAGCGTTTGCTCAGCGAAGTGGGGATTTTTTATCACTTTACCCTGCAACCTGATACCCAAACCGAGGTAATTAACTTTACCGACAGCCAGCGCGGTTATATTTATGGCAAATCCCTGCCATTAAACAGCCCATCGGGGCTCAGTGATAACCACGCCGACAGCGTTTGGGGCTTAGCATTGCGCCACCAAGTGGTTGAAAACAGTGTTTTTACCAAAGATTACAACCCGCTGATTGCCGATGACCCACTGGTTTCCAGAGTGGTGGATAGAAGCCACGGGGAAAATGAGACGCCGAGATACGGTGACGTCTACCACTACAAAGCGCGCCACCTCACTCGCGGGGACAAATATCAGCCCGAGCCTGAAACCGCGAACTTTTGGGCACACTTAGACCTCGAGCGCTTTCTGGCATGCCAAACCTTATTGAACGGGAAAACCACCGCCCCCGATGTGGTGCCTTTGATGGTGCTGGAAATCACTGATAATTCGCCGATTTCCACCCTGCCGACGGTATTTCAATCCCCCGTGTTATTAACCCGCTTGCACTTTGCTGCCAGCCGCGCCAACGCACTTATCGTGAAATTTGATGCCGTGCCGTACACCGAAGCCATCTGCTGGCGCCCTGAGCTGAAGCCCCGCCCAGTGATTTCAGGCACCTTAACCGCCCGTGTCACCAGCCCGATTGAGAGCGACATCTACGCCCGCCAAAACGAAAACGGCCATTATTGGGTTAAGTTTGATGCCGACCGTGACGACAAGCCCGCGGGGTTTGAGAGCATGCCCGTGCGCCTTGCCAAGCCTTACGCGGGCAGAACTTACGGGATGCACTTTCCGTTAATTCAAGGCACCGAAGTGGCGATTGCCTTCCACGAGGGTGACCCCGACAGGCCGTATATCGCCCACGCCCTGCACGATTCCGTCCACCCCGACCACATCACGGAACTCAACCGCACGCGTAACGTGATTCGCACCCCCGCCAATAACAAACTGCGCATGGAGGACCGCCGCGGAGAAGAGCATATTAAAGTCAGCACCGAATACGGCGGTAAGACCCAGCTCAATTTGGGGCATTTGGTGGATAGCGAAGGGAAAAAACGCGGCGATGGCTTTGAGCTGCGCACCGACAGCTGGGGCGCAATTCGGGCGGGTAAAGGGCTGTTTATCTCCACCGATAAGCAAGAGAAAGCCGGCGGTGATGTGCTGGCGATGGAACCAACAATTAAACAGCTAAGTAGTGCGCTTGAGTTAGCTCAAACAATAATGGACTTAGCTAAAAACGCTCAAGTCGCCACATCTGACCATCATATTCACTCAAACCAAATCGATAATAACTTTAATCAATTATCACAATCTGCATTAGTGGTTTCTTCCCCTGACGGTATTGCACTTAGCACTACAGGCTATATGCAGCAAAGTTCAGATAAAGACTATGTGCTGACCTCTTCAGAGAATGCCTCTATTTGCGCATTTAGAAGGATCACAATGGCGGCCAAAAAAGGCATTGCAATTTTTGCTCATGAATTAGGCGCCAAAATGGTTGCTGCTTTTGGAAAGGTGGAAATTGAAGCCCAAGATGATGAAATCGCATTAACGGCTCAAAAAGCCATCAATATCACCAGTAATGAAGACGAAATAACCCTTACCGCCAATAAAAAGATCACGATCCAATGTCATGGCTCATCGATTATTTTGGAAAACGGCAAAATAACATTTGTGACTTCTGGGGACATTGATTTCAAGTCGGCGAATATAAATATGTTATCGCCTGAAAGTATCACCGTTCCTTTCAAAGGGTTTACGCTTTGTGAAGCCAAAACACTCAGCGATACATTTAATAACGAAGCTATTGTTAAAATGGATTAAATATGGACGTTACAAAACACTTTCAGGATGCGTACCCAATTCACCTTCATTCCCATGTGATTATTGATAGCGTTGTTTATCCCAACTTACCAATAACATGGAATACCAGCCCGATTGTTACTGAAATTACAGCACCACAGGCTCACCTGTATCCTTTCCTTGTCGATTTATGTCATTTAGATTCTGAACAAATACCGATACTCGAAAAAATGATACTCGATGCAAAAAAAAGTGGCGGCATAACGTTAATTAAAAGCCATTATGACCATGATACGCTCGTCTATCTCCTTGCTAATGCGTTAATCTACACGCCAAAGACAGGTGAACATTATTTACTACGTTATTATGACCATCATGTTATGCTGCAATTAGTCAGAATAACCCCACCCTATCAATTTATTAATAAAATAAAATCTCTGGGTATCGAATATTTCACACTCCATAGCCAATTTGGTGATATAACCTATAAACCTAACCTAGTTGAAATAACCCCGAGTGATAATAAATCCGAATTTTTCACTCGCCTTGTAAATATCGGATTAATAAATAAAGCGATTAAAAAAATAAATAACGATATCGATCTCGCGACTTATTTTAAAACCTGCCAAACACTTGAAGAAAAAATCACAATTGCATGCCATACGTTTTCCCTAACGGATATTAACGATATCGTTTCTTTTATTACACAATGCATACTCATTCATGATTGTTATTATCAATCACCTCAAATAATCACAATATTAAAAGAAACGAGTCTATATCCCGGTTATTTCCATGACCGTCTTTCTTTAGTAAACACCGACGATTGGGATCACATTCTCACCTATTGTGAAAACTCATTATAATTAAGGAATATTATGTCTTGTAATTTTTGTGAAAGAAGGGGCGTCGCTATCCTCCCTGTTCGCTCTGCGATTAGCAAAAACCATTCGGGCGCCCCCGAGTTACCCCCTGAATTTTCGGCGAGTGTTCGTGCCCGTGGTGAGCTTAATTATACCGCTCGTCTTCTGCGAGAAGGTTATCTGCATGTATTCGATGAAAAAAGGTCGCTGTGGACGGATTATATGGTCACAGAGGATGGCTATTACTGGAAAATAACCGCGGAGGCGCCGTCAATTATCCCTAAATTAGGCCAAAAACCTTGTGCCTCAAACGCAGATGAGGTTGCAAGAGCCTCATTTATCGCGTTACCACTTGCTTTAAACCAAAATGATAATGGTCGTTTTTGGTTGGCATGGTCACAATACCCATGGACCAATGCTATTCGTGAAAAGCATCACCAAACAGAATTTCGTGAACAACACATGCAATGTTTTGATTTAAAATTGTGGTTGCTAGAGAAAAAAGCAGATCAAACCGTTCCATTGACTCAACTTCGTCAAATTGTCGCTGAATATTGTGACACAACAATCTCTGCCTCTTCCTTTGAATTTTACTCATCCCCTTGGTTAACAAAAACAAAATCAGAGGGTGATTTTTTAGTCAATACGGCGACAAACTTGGCCTGCTCGCCATTAAAACCCGAACCGTCTCGGGCGGCGATTATTCACCTTCAAGACCCGATAGCAGTTTCACAGGATTTATCGCAATTAATCCTACAATCACACGATGACTTTCTTGCAATCTGTCGAAAAAACCCCGAATTAAATGACTTCGATAGAAAGCTCACGGCCTTTTCAAACCTATCGTTAGCGGAATATAACGTCAAAGAAAATAGTAAACTTCAGCAGTTTTTAGCCGCTGAAGAGCTCGAAAATAAAGCTTATTTTGGGGATGGTGAAACGTTCATATGGCCAAGCATTGCAGAAAAGAATGCAAAAATAATCCGAGATTATACAAATGAAAATTATGAATCGTGGGCAGATAATGAATGGGAACGCTATTTAGCACATGCAAATGAAGGCAATCTTGATGAATTCAAAAACGCTTACAATGCACAACAAGATGAATATAAAAAAAATTACGAAGTTCCTCTATTTGATATGTACCTGGCAACACTAAAACATTCTCTTTTTATAAACTATTTTATTTATCATTTTGACCCGAATAACAAAGTAAGCGGGGAACATTATACAAATACATTAAGTTCTTGCTTAATTGGCAGCCAGCTGAGTGCTGAATGTGCAGATTATATCGAAACACAATTAAATGGCAGTTTCCTTGATACTAAAAATATCTTTATGCGTGCCTATATTTTTAATCAAAATGATGCCGCGCAGTTTTATGAAGAACATCTCCCACAATCTACCGATAATTTGCAACTCTATTCATTACCTTGGGGAAATTTACTGTCTTTCCACAGCCAATTCTTGCAAGGTTTCGCGGAAAAAACACACTTTAATGATAAAATTAACACGTTAAATTATGTGTTAGCGGGCCCCATCATCCGCGTGTTAAAAAAGGCCTCTCATTATAAAACATCAAGGTTTTCCGTCTTACTTGCCGTCAATGAAAACAGCCCATTAGTGAGTATGGCAGAAAAAGGGGCGCGAAAAAAAATATCTAAAATACTGACCGAAGCCATTGTTCGTGAAACCTTTAATGCTCAGGGCATGAAACCGGTAGAAAAAAGTAAAGCTAAGAATATCTTTCGTAACGCCATTGACAACCAAATCCATCAAAAAGGGATTGCCGATACCGTGCTCAAGGAAATGGGCATAAAAAATTCCCACGGGATTGATGTAACAGGAAATGGAGAACTGCGCAGTAATGTCTTGTTAACCGAAAATATGCACCCCGAATTTAAAGGGAAAACGCCTCAAGAAATCGTAACGATAGCTCAACGTGTTACGAATAATGTCTCAACCGCTGAACAAACTCATAATCTCTACCTAAAACAAAAGTTATCCGTCACCGCGAGTACAGGCGGTGTCGCATCGATTCTTTTTCAACTCGCAGGCATTGCCTGCATGATAGAGCAAGAAAGTGTTTGGTATGGCGGTATGAAAACGCGAGGTGGACAACGGCTCATCGCCAGTTGGATTGGTGTGACGGGCGCAATATTAGAGTTTTCATTAGCAACACTCAATTCAGCGTGGGCCAAAGGGGCATTAACAGATCTCTTCTGGTTTAGAATGTCATCAATAATTGCTAAGGGGGTCTCTATATTAGGGATTGCGATACTCGCTTATTTAGATTTATTAGATTATGGAAAGGAGATGCAAAAAGGCAATATTATATTAGCCAGCTTATATTTAACTTCATCTATATTAGGGTTTCTACTAATATTTTGCATTCTAAATTCCTTACCAGTTTTAGGGGTTATTGTATCACTCCTATTTATTACCCTTGCCTTTATTATCGAAAATTATAAACCGAATGATTTAATGTTATGGATTAATAAATGTATGTACTTTGGTAAAAATAATGAAGGCTTATTTGCATTAGCAAAAGATGAAGATGAGGCATTTGCCAAATTGTGGAAAAAATAAATTAGGGTATTACATTTATTATGAAAAAAATCAGAGAACTTAACATTCGCCTTCCAATTAATCGTTTTTTAGACAGTGAGGACTTGGCAAACCATTTACGTCAAGGGCAGCCTATTGAACGTATGACCCAACAAGATTTAATGAGTGATTTATCAGTCATCAAATTAAACTCCACTTTTTTAGAGGTGTCTGATGCTCACTATAAAGAGAGGGGGGTTATTACTTTTGCTGGTTTATTATGCTTTTTTTTGATGTCGTATGCTTTAATTAGCATATTACTTGCCCCCTTTGATTTTAATAGAGACTGGTATGCAGTTATACTCTGCTCTTTTGCATTATTATGTAATGTTTTTTTTCTAAAAATCGAATGTTTTATTTATACCCACTACCCTATTCGTTTTAATCGTAAAAAACAGCTTGTTCACCTTTTTCGCACTAATGGCACGGTGCAAACTATTCCATGGAAAAATATCTATTTTACCCTGCGCCAAGAAAAACCCGATGGCCTCAGCCCAAAAACGTGGTATCTGTTCGGCCATATTCTCGATGATGAAAAACTGCGAGTGGTTGACACATTCAGCGTCAGCATGTGCTCCCTCTATAAAGAGGAGGTGTTGCGTTTTTGGGAGTTTGTTCGCCG
>NZ_JBSICD010000094.1:0-271 GCF_058246155.1 Providencia sp. UF-183
GCCCGAGACGATAGGTCGCGACGCGGCCCGACTCGCGCACCAGCCGGCACACGTGCTCCACCGGCACCAGCGACACCAATTCGCTGGAGTTGGTGGTGGTGATGCGCTGCAGCGGCAGCTGATTGAGCAGCCCCCAGGCCACCGACAGCATGATCGGATGCAGGCGAGTTTCCGGGTCTTCCACCAGCAGCAGCGGCCGGGCGTGCGGATCCAGCTTGACGTCGCCCTTGGCCTGCAGCAGGGTGGAAAACATGCCCAGCAGGATCAGACG
>NZ_JBSICD010000095.1:0-270 GCF_058246155.1 Providencia sp. UF-183
GGTAATAGGCGTCTTCGCACCAGTACGGCTCGCCGTACATGGTGTGGAAACGGAAGCCGAACTCGGTTGCTTTTTCGCGCCAGTCCGGGCGCTCGGTAATGGCAATACGTTTCATGCATCAACCGCCCATGCTGCGAGAGCCGGAGTTGGAGGTGGCGCTGCTGCGCTGCATGCTGGTCTGCTTGGCCACGGTCTCGCCGAAACCGCCGCGGGTCACGGTGTTGGTGACCGCAGGCTTCGGCGCCATGGCGGTTTTCGGCACCGTCATGG
>NZ_JBSICD010000096.1:0-270 GCF_058246155.1 Providencia sp. UF-183
TTTTTTTATAAGGTTAAGTTAAATATAAATGTATTCAGTTTATGACTCGTAAAATTTAAATAAAATTTTCGAGGGGAGGAGGTGGGCCATAAACAACTAAATACATGTAATGATTGTAATAGTTTATATTTTTTCTAAGCGGTTCGAGACCGTTCTAATTCGTTATTATATTTTAAGGAAAAGTATCCATAGGTAAGGTAAGGTATTTGCTAAATATTGTGTTTTATGACTTTTGCGGGTTCGAATCCCACCTTTTCCGTTATTAATATA
>NZ_JBSICD010000097.1:0-268 GCF_058246155.1 Providencia sp. UF-183
TAATAATCACTTACATTAAAAATACTAAGTAATAATACTAAAGATATGATTAATAATCTAAATAAAACACTTTTCATTAATGTTTTATGTAAATTTTTTAAACTATATATTAAATCAACATAAAATATAAACAAAAAATAATTATCTATATTAAAACCAAATAAATAAAATATATTAGTACTAATATAAATTATATTCACTAATATTTTATCTAAAATAAATATATGTAAATATAAATAAATATAAGAAAAAATACACAAAAATATAC
>NZ_JBSICD010000098.1:0-268 GCF_058246155.1 Providencia sp. UF-183
GTTGAAACGCTGCTGGAGCAGACCGCCGAGCAGCTGCGCGCCGCCGGCTTTACGCCGGATGAGCTGTTTATTCGCGACGCCGACAGCCTGCAGCCGCTGACGGTAGATAGCCAGCGGGCGGTGGTGCTGATGGCCGCCTGGCTGGGCAAGGCGCGTCTTATCGACAACCAGCAGGTCGACCTGACGCTGTAAGCCGTTTTTTATACTATCGTCACCCTGAATCCCAGACCATTGGTAGACAATGGCGGGGCAATCGGTGACCATAGAG
>NZ_JBSICD010000099.1:0-267 GCF_058246155.1 Providencia sp. UF-183
GTGGATGGCGGCGGCGTCGGTGAGCTGGAGTGCGAAAACTTCAATGCCGCCTCGGTGACGATCAAAATCCTCGGCAACAGCGTGCACCCCGGCAGCGCCAAGGGCGTGATGGTCAACGCGCTGTCGCTGGCTACCCGCATTCATCAGGCGCTGCCGGCGGACGAAACGCCGGAGACCACCGAGGGTTACCAGGGCTTTTACCACCTCAGCAGCATCAAGGGCAGCGTGGAACGCGCCGAAATGCACTACATCCTGCGCGACTTCGAG
>NZ_JBSICD010000100.1:0-266 GCF_058246155.1 Providencia sp. UF-183
CCAAACAACCAAGGGCAACAAGATCAGAAAGGGGTCGTCAAGACACTCGAGATCACAACAGGCTCAACCTCAGGACTAAAATCTGGGGATACCCTTGAGGTCACGGTAACAGCAACAGATACCTTTGGTAACGGCATCAAAGGGTTAGACAAAAATAACCTTCACTTAGGCAGCCTAAAAGGCGATACCTTAAATTGGGTCGATAACAATGATGGCAGCTACACCGCTCAGGTGCCACTCAAAGACCTCGGCAATATCGATGTAAC